>JAEXFF010000146.1 GCA_023400335.1 Bacteroidota bacterium | reverse complement strand
ACCTACAATTGTATATTGCTTGTTCGGGTTTTGTTTAATCTGGTCGGCCAGGTATTTCAGGTTTACTTTATCTTTTGCCGTAATATTGGCTTTGTTGATAGTGAAGAAGATAGCGCGGGGAGCTACTACAACTTCTTTTTCCACTTTCACTTCCCGTTTCAGGTTTTTCACTTCATTCAATTCAGCCCGCAAATCACGGTTATAAGCTTGCTGTTGAGCCAATGCAGCACGGGTTTCTTCCAATTGCTGGGCTGTTGCTGCCAAAGCAATGTCTTCGGCCATTACCACCGGAGCTACACTGCGTTCGAAATGGCGTTGATTGAATTTGTAAGTAAAACCAGCTGTCACGGCTACGATACCATTTGCTCTTTTACCTCCGGACTCTCCTGAGAATTTATTTCTGAAAACAGAACCCTTAATTTCTATATTCAAATCAAAAGCATCTGACAAACGCATTTTATTAATCAAACCGGCATTTACGGTAAGTTCATTGTTATCAGCAGCCCGGCAGGCATGCATAATTCCAAAACCGATATAAGGTACAGCCTCATAAAAACGATCGACACGATATCCTCCTATCCAGTTGGATAAATTGATCAGGATGTCGCCATGAACATTAAACTGTTGCCAGCTTTGTTTATAAAGGCCATTGTGATTTGGTCCTCCCTTCACATACATATTATTCGGGTCGTGCGTGAAACCTTTCAGTCTGAATCCACTTGCCTGAGCCCGTAAACCCAACGAGGGCATAAACCATTTACCTACAGAAAAGTCAAAAGCAGGTGCAATCCGTTTTCCAAACTTACCTCTTGCATCAGTTTGTCCGAAATACACTTGAGCGCCAGCTCCTATGGAAATAAACCAGTTATCCCAAAAACGATTGGTCACATATCCGCTCCAGCCGGTGTTCTTTTCCTGTACGACTATTTCTGTTCTTTCCTGTGCGAACGACAATAACGGTGTCGACGCAATAATTAACAGCATTACGAATGTTTTTTTCATCTCTCTTCTTTAATTTAGTTTTCAATTATAACGTTACTTCCGAATTAATGGTTTCTTTCCAAAGAACATTTTTTACAGATATAGTACGGGTGAAAAAAAGATTTGTTCGGATTATTGGCTTCTGAAAATTATTTTCTTCCTTTCTTCAGTTGCCCTATATCTTTACAAAGAATAAGATTTTTTATATATCTATTTGACTAACAGTATATATTTAAAAAACACAAGGTACTTCCACCTGTAAATTTTAACACTTAAATAAAAGAAAGAAATTTTATGTTTAATCTGGTTTTTTGATGATTCCGCTTTTCAAACTTCTGTTTTAAGAGCCGGTTATCACTTATTACAGAAACGGATAAAGCTTTGTTTTTGGAAAAAAGAAATGAAGCGATCAGCAAGTCACCTGAAGGGCAGCCCTCCAAACCAAATATTCCTCCTGTCGGCCACTTTCCCTATATACGCCCGACAGAACCGATGAAAAGGATATTCTGATTCAGATACTCATTTTCAGTTTTTTCAGTGCTCTTATTAAAAAAAGAGCAGAAATAATACCGGCCAGCAAATCAGAAAGCGGATTGGCAAACCAAACTCCCCACAACTGGGTAAAAGGCGGAAGGATGTAAAGCATGGGAATGAGAATAATGACCTGACGCAATAAAGAAAGGAAAGCTGCAATACCGGCTTTTCCTATAGATTGATAATAATTTCCTGTGATGATTTGAAAACCGACTATCGGGAAAAACAACGTAAAGATTTGTAATCCCTTTCGTCCCAATTCAAATAATTCCGGATTATCATTATTAAAAATACGTACAATTGCCCCTGGAAAAAGCTGCGTAATGAGAAAACCGCCTACAGCAATTAAAGAAGCTGCCCAGATACACGTAATCAAAGTATCGCGTACACGCTTGTATTGTTTTGCACCAAAATTAAACCCAATGATCGGTTGGGAAGCCATATTGATAGCTATAATACTCATTACCAGTAATTGGGCCACACTATTAATAATTCCCATGGCTCCCACTGCCAGTTCTCCCCCATAACGGATCAACTGCGTATTTAACACCGCTTGTACAGCACTGGCTGCCAATTGCATGGAAAAAGGAGCAAAACCAATGGTCAGTATATAATAAATAATCTGTCCGTTTAATCTTAAATTAGCGAAATGCAATTTGAGAGCCGACCGTTTACTGTAGAAATGGGCCACCACCCAGATACAGAGCACAAATTGAGAAATAATCGTTGCAATAGCGGCCCCTTTTACTCCCATTCCAAGTCCAAAGATAAAAATAGGGTCCAGTACCGTATTCGTACCAGCCGAAATAAAGAGAGAATACATAGCCGTTTTCGGATTTCCCTCAGCCCGGCAGGCATTATTCAGGATAAAACCGATAGTTGCAAATACATTGGCAAAAAGAATATATTTGAAATATTCCAGAGCATAAGGGAGAGCTCCCTCTCCTGCTCCAAACATTTTAAGGAGGGGATAACGGTAAATATAGCCGAACAAAGTGAGTAAAGCTGAAATAATAATGCCTAAAGTGACAGCATTTCCCAACACCCGTTCGGCCCGTTTATAATCCTTTTTTCCCATATTAATGGAAATCCGTACATTGGCACCGATAGCAACCAGCATCCCAAAAGCGAAAATAATCAACATAAGAGGGAAAACTGCACTCAAACCGGATAAAGCAAGCGCATCCACTCCTCTACCGATAAATATCCGGTCTACAATATTATATAATGCATTTACAACTACGCCTGTAAAAGCCGGAAGGAAATACTTCCACAACAGACGTTTAATATTCATCTCTTCTAATTCCTTTATATTTTGTATCGCCTTCTCCATGATGGACAAAAGTAAGGATAAAAACTGAGAGATATACAGTCCTGTCCAAATAGTTACAAACAAATGAACCTCATCCGTAATGAAAAAAATACATTCAAAGGGACAGCTACATATAAATTCCAAAACGTAACAGCGCATTACGTCCGGGCAATCTCTTTCCCGGAAGCATTACTTTTATCCACCCGTTAAATATTCGTCCGGGAATCCGACAAAAAAGCCTCTTCCCTTTTTATCCCCAAACAGTTGAGCAATTATACATTTAAACAACCCTTTCCCCAAAACTCCTCTTTAAATCAGAAAATCGCAATAAAATAATTTTATTGCGATTTTCTGAAATAAAAATGGAAAGAGAGCGAAAACGGATACGCTCAAAGGGCCTGAACTATCTCTTACCAGATCGAAACTCTCTCTTCAGGAGCCAGATAAAGGGGATCGCTTTCCTGTATATGAAAAGCTTCATACCAGGCATTTATATGAGGCAAGGCCCCATTAACCCGCCAACGTCCCAAAGAATGAGGATCTGATTTCGTCAGCAAACGAATTTGTTCATCCCGTATATTAGCTGCCCATAAATTAGCATAAGCCAAGAAGAAACGCTGTTCGGGAGTAAATCCGTCCGCTACAGGCAACGGTTGTGCAGCCGTAGCTTCCTGAAAAGCCGTGTAAGCAACCTGTAGTCCCCCATGATCGGCAATATTTTCTCCCAATGTCAATTTTCCATTTCCGTTCAATCCCGGTAAAACTTCAATATTATCGAAATGATTTACCATCACCTGAGCCCGGTTGACAAAGCTTTCTGCATCTGCTGCGGTCCACCAATCCGACAAATTTCCTTCTTTATCGTATTGTCTTCCCTGATCATCAAATCCATGGGTCATTTCGTGACCGATTACCACTCCGATAGCCCCGTAATTAAAAGCATCATCTGCATTCATATCAAAGAACGGACTTTGCAAAATACCCGCCGGGAAACAAATTTCGTTCGTCGTCGGACTATAATATGCATTTACGGTCTGAGGAGTCATATACCATTTATCCCTGTCAACCGGTTTGCCGGCATCTGCAATCATATAATCGAAATCGAATTCATTAGAACGTACAATATTATTCCAGTAAGAATCGTCTTTAATTTCCAAACCGGAATAATCCCGCCATTTATCCGGATACCCGACCTTTATATAGATAGTAGAAAGTTTTTCCAAAGCCTTTGCCTTCGTATCCTCACTCATCCAGCTTAAATTTTTAATTCTTTCTCCCAAAGCTGTCTGTAAATTTTGTACAAGTGCTACCATTCTCTCTTTGGCTGCAGCCGGGAAATATTTTTCCACATACATTTGTCCTACAGCCTCCCCCAAAACACCGTTTACTGTACCGACAGCCCGTTTCCACCTGGCCTTCAACTCCGGAGTTCCGGATAATGTTTTTCCATAAAAATCAAAATTCTGATTTACAAAATCATCACTCAGATAAGGGGCTGCCGCATCCAGTACTTTCCATTGCAAATAAGATTTTTGTATGTCCAAAGGTACTGTCTTCCATATTTCAGCCACTTCTTTCAATGTCTCCGGCTGACCCACATTGATTTCCTGAAGTCCTTCCAATCCGACGACTTTAAAATAAGTCTTCCAATCGATCCCCGGAAATGCCTTTTTCAAATCAGCCACAGTCATTTTATGATAATTCAATTGCGGATCGCGGAGTTTTACATTATCATAAGCAGCTTTTGCCAGACGGGTTTCAATTTCCAAAACATCATTGGCAGCCTTCTGAGCTTCCAACTCCGAAGCTCCTGCCAGCTGAAACATTTTTCCGACATGCATTTTATACTTATCCCGAATATCTTTCATGTGCTCATCCTCTTCCAGATAATACTCACGTTCACCCAGACTCAACCCACTTTGCATCGTAACGGCAATATTCATTTTACTGTTCTTATCATCTGGCCCTACATATAAAGCAAAATAAGGATCAAATCCTTTCCTACGCATTTCGGCCACAAATCCGGCCATGTTTCCGTTAGCTTTCAAAGCTGCAATTTTATCCAACTCAGCCCGTATGGGCGCTACTCCTTCTGCGTTCAATTTTACAGAATCCATAGCCATATTATAGATGTCTCCTATTTTCTGCGCAATTGTCCCCGGAGCCGATTCCTGTACAGACAACTCTTCTATGAGTTCTTTCAATTGCTGTCTGTTGTTCTCCGCTAACTGGTCGAAAGTCCCGAAACGGGCATATTCCGGACTCAAAGGATTGGCTTTTATCCATCCTCCGCACGCATACTGATAAAAATCTGCACCCGGCAAAGCTGTCTTATCCAGATTTTCGATTTTAATCCCCGTAGTACAGACGGCATCCTTATTCCCACTACAGGCTGCCAAAGCTAATGCTAAAGCAATCATAGGCAAACACAATTTTTTATTCATACTCTTGTTCTTAATAATTTTATCGAATTTTCCCCTCAGAAGTAACACAAAGATAAGGATTAATAAACATATATTTTATATTCTATATCAAATTATTCATGTGTATAGCGAATACTGTTTGATCCAAAGCGTAAAATAGAATTCCGGAAGTAATCTGTTTTCACATAAGGGAAATTACTTTTAATTCCTGTTCTATTCAACAACACTGTAATACAAATTCATCTAAATAAAAATCCCGTTCGGACTTTTCTTTTGCCTTTTTAATTAATTACTATTCCCTCTATTTACAACTCTTGAAAGAATAATATACATATTTTTATAAATATTAAAAAATAGAATTAAAATAACATTTTTTTACTATTTTTGTTATCTATTTTTATATAAAATAAATGTTTAATCCCGCTTGTATGAAAAATGTGCTTTATATCCTTTTCTTCCTTCTTCTAAGTTTGAAAACTAACGGGCTTACACATACGGAAGGGACTCTTCATACTGATTCCTCTGGTTCTCAATTGCAATTCCCGTTTGGAAAAGTAAATCCTCTTTTTTATACAGGTTCTGTGGTACGGATCACTTCCGGGGATCTGGAAAAACGTGCCCTCACGAACTTCTTAAAAGCATTGGAAGGGAAAGGCAGCGGAATCCAATTCACTTCCGGATTCGGGCAAGCGGGGATGACCCAAGATATCAGTATACGGGGCTATGATGCAAATGCCTGGGAGAGGACTCCTCTGTTCGTTATAAACGGAATGCAGACTTCTCTGAATTTAAGCAGTTTAAACCCTCACGATATTGAAAGTATTATCGTTCTTAAAGATGCCGTCGGCGCTTCTCTTTATGGTGGGAAGTCAACTTCAGGGGTTATTTTCATTGAAACAAAAAAACAATCCGGACGGAACGGGTTTATCAATTTACAATTAAATCAGGGTATGTCTGTACGGGAAATCCCTGCTTATGAGCAATTAAATGTAAATGATTACTTACAAGTATTCCAGGCCGCAGCAGCCTCTATGGCCGGAATACCTGCAAAACGGTTTACTTTAACAGATTCCTATTTCCGAAGAAATTACAATCTGAGTCCTTTTACGGCAGAAGACATTGTAAATCCCGACGGAACTCTTCATCCGGAAGTCCGGTTAATCCATCCGGAAGATTGTAATTGGGAAGATGCTTTGTTGCGAACGGCCAACCGGACGGATCTAAACCTGTCTACCGGTTACGGGAACCGCTGGGCTTCTCTCTACCTTTCCGGTAATTTTCTTTCTGAAGACGGATATTTAATCGAAACCGGACTAAAACGGTATACGGGCTATGCATGTCTCGATTTACATCCTCTGGAATGGTTTCAAGCCGGTATCAGCACCAATATCGCTTCTTCCTCCTATCAGTTAGAGGAATACAATGAATATGATTATATAAACGGCCTTTTCTCCAATAATACAAATCCGTTTAAAACTATAAATACGATTGCACCCTGGATTCCCATACATGAATACGACGAAAACGGAAATTTTACGATTGAGGAAAATGGAAGACTCAAATATTATACGTCGGAATATTTTTCCCGGAATGTAGTAAACGAACTGCAAAATAGTTCCAATAAATGGAAAAACAAAGAGCAACTTTATACCTTCTTTACTGAATTCTTTCCCCTAAAAGGGCTGACTTTACACGCAGAATATGCTTTCGAACGGTTGAAGAATGATAAAAAAGGGCTTAACCGTTATGCTTACTATCAATTTCATTCTTACGAAAAAACAGATACCACAGATTATACGCAAAAAAACAAAATGTTGGATTTATGGGCAGCCTATCAATTTACAGCCGGCAAACATTTTTTCAATGTGTTGACCGGATATAATTACTCCACCTCAAAATCCATCAGAAATGCCAGATATTACGTCCCGGTAATAAGGGATCCGGAGAATTATTTCCCTTCTAAAAATCATCCGGCATATGAGAAAGCTTTCGAAAATAGTCAATTCCGTAGTTTTAATTATAAGGGGCAAGTAAATTACCACTATAATCAAAAATATTTTATAACCGTTTCTTACACCAAAGACATATTGAAAATAAAGGAGCAGACGAACAACCGTAAAGACTTTTATGCGGTCGGTATAGCCTGGAGAATGGGACAGGAAGATTTCTTGAGAAATCAAAACACATTAAAAGAGTTAAAATGGCGGACGTCTTTTGGAAAAGGCTATAATTACGGTATCACTCCCCCTTTGAATACATTATATTTTCAATCTTCCATTCCTCCCTACTTAACCGGAAACAAAAGAATAAATCATTGGAGTATCGGATTGGATTTCAATTTATGGGACCACCTAGAGGGAACACTGGAATATTATTCCAAAAGTCACAAAGGTTACCTGACGGATCCGGCCAATAATTCCCAGAGTACCATTATCGGAAACGAACAGGTGATTTCAGAAGAAAGCTGGTATGGTAAAATGACAAATTCCGGCTGGGAACTCAGTTTAAACGGCCAGGCGATCCAAACCGGAAAATTTTATTGGAAGATCGGATTAAATCTGACCTTCCCTCAGAATAAGATCGATTATCTAAAAGGAGGAATAGCTCCTTTCCGGGATACCAGGACCGGGCATCCCCGTTCTGCTTTTATCCTCAATAAATTTGAGGGAGTCAATCAGCTAACGGGAGAAGGTGTGTATGAATCCAGTACTTCGTACTGCGGTAGTCCGGTTCCGGATTTTTACGGTACAATGGATCACCGTTTCAAATGGAAAAACCTGGAATTATCCTTTTTGTTTGCTTTTCAAAAAGGGGGAAAAGTATATGACTATACTTATTTAACGCTCATGACGCCGGGAATGATTACTAATTTCCACCCTGATATACTAAAACGCTGGCAGAATCCGGGCGATCAGACTTCAGTACCCAGTATAAATGCCATAAAAAACTGGCCTCAGGAGAATTCTGACCGTTGGCTAACCGATGCTTCTTATCTGACGATGAAAAGTATCTCCCTTTCCTGGGATTTTCCTGAAAAGTGGTTAAACAAAATAAAACTCAGTCACCTGACTTTTTATGCAAACGGAGAAAATCTCTTTCTGATCAGTAAGCGAAAAGGGCTTGATCCTCAACAAAATTTCGATGGCAAAATAAAAAGTATATACGGACCCGCCCGCATTTTGTCATTGGGCATTGATATCGGTATATAGGCAGGGAAATTCCTATGCCTGTAAAACCGATTCCAGTAATAATTTAATCCCGGTTCGCATGGCATTTTCATCGGGTGCAAATTTGGGACTATGCAGGGGAGGCATGCTTTCTGCCTGTGGAGGACGGACTCCCAATAACCAGATAATACCGGGTATATGCTGCAGGTAAATGGCGAAATCTTCTCCTAATGCAAGAGGATCTACCAATTGTACGTTTTCTTTTCCTATCAAAAAAGAAGCCCTTTTGATAAAATCCGTCGTTAAGTTTTTGTCATTCACCAGTACAGGCAATCCGTTGGCTGTTTTGTCCCGTTTAAACTGGCAAGCATACAGACCGCAGATGGTTTCCGATTTCTCATCTAAATAAGCGAACAGGCGGTCCCGCAAAGCATTGTCGTGAGTCCGCATTGTACCTCTTACCTCTACCCGGTCCGGGATGACATTGTTGGCCCCTCCGCCGTGTACGGCCGTAATAGACAACACAGCCGGTATAAAAGGATTCCGGAATTTCGTGATTAATGTCTGATAAAACTGAATTAAACAAGCCGTTGCCAATATAGGATCGGAGCCTTTTTGTGGCATAGCTGCATGCGTTCCCTGTCCCTCTACCGAAAAAAGAATATTATCGGAAGAAGCAAAAAAAGCTCCCGGACGAATACCGACGCTGCCTGTAGGGAGCTCCGGGTAAACATGCTGGGCAAAAATCGCCTCCGGTACAGGTGGCTTTAATACGGCAGGCAATAGGAAACGGGCTCCTCCCGGACGTTTTTCCTCACTAGGCTGGAAAATAATTTTGACAACTTTATCCAATCCGGCCTCCAGCTTTTTTAAAGCTACCGCAACTGCCAGTACCATAGCTAAATGCATATCGTGCCCACAAGCATGCATAATTCCCTCACGGGCAGAGGCATAAGCAAGCCCGGTCTCTTCTTTCACCGGTAAGGCATCCATTTCTCCACGTATTGCCACACATTTTTCTCCCTTTCCGAACACGGCCACAACACCCGTACCGACTGTAATATAGGGAATTTCATACCGATCCAGCTGTCCGGTTATAAAAGCCTGTGTCTCCCATTCCTGTTCCGAAATTTCCGGGCAGCTGTGAAAATGCCGCCGGAATTCCACGGCAAGGTGGTAAATTTCGTCCTGATCTAACTTTTGACTCAGCATTCCGGATTGATTTTCAGCATTCATATTTCCCTTTCAGCAAACAATTCTCTTTGTTCCACTTTAAACTAAAGAACGAATAAATAAAGTAATCCCGTCAAATACCATTTGTAAACCGATAGTGGCCACAATAAGCCCGATAATCCGGATTAACGGATTCATAAAATTGTATTTGATCAGAAAGTTTCCGATTCTCCGGGCCTGCAACATACAAAATAAATTAATAGCCAAAGCTATAAGTATGGCAATAATGGTGATTTCCCGTCCGTACTGTACCGGGAAAGTAACCGCTGCAGTAATGGTTGCAGGCCCTGCAATCATCGGAATCGCAATGGGCACTGCTGTCAAATCGGCCAATTTAATATGCTCGTCAACTTTTAAGAAAAAGCCTTTTAACAAACCTGACAAACCGTTGTAAATCAAAACCGCACCGCAGGTAATCTGAAAAGAATAAAGCTCTACCCGGAATACATAAGAAAAGGTCAATTCTCCTAAAAATAAAAAAAATATTAATATTATAGCTGCAGTAATAGTTGACTTTACTGAAATATACCGCAATTCTTCCCGTGAGAACCGCTCTTGCAAAGAAGTAACGATTAATATTTTCTGTATCGGATTTACCAAAGCCAATAATGCTACGATACACCCC
>JAEXFF010000145.1 GCA_023400335.1 Bacteroidota bacterium | reverse complement strand
AAAGGCCGGTTTCTATCTTCAGGTAAGGTTCCACAGGGGGAGGAATATCCACCTTCCTGTCTTCACTACAGCCCAAAAACAAACAGGCAACCAGAATTGCCGGAAAAACGAAAAAGAGGATTTTTACAACTCTTGACATACTTTCACCATTTAAAAATAATCGAAAAAGTTATGCTTAACTGAAATTGTTTAAATATATTAAAAATAAATTATTTATACAAACATTAAATTTATTTTAGTCTATTGAATTCTTTATTATTTTTATAACTTCTTTTAATAAAGACAATTACAATCCTGAAACATATAATTTATTTTTATATAAACAGATTTTGTAGGAATCCCTATTTAAAACCTATTCTACCAAGCCTTCAGACGGCTCCTTTACCTGAATCATGCTCCGATTTAAAGAGAGAATACCTTTATCCGGTATACTGGATTTACAGGCCCGACGGCTATTAATATACCGAAATTGTTTCCCATACGGTTTGGCATTTCTAAAATATATCCTCCGATCAGCGAATCCAGCTATTCATTGACCCTCCTTTCCCCAAAGGAACAATAAAACCACTCAAAAACAAGTAGCTGATATTATCCCGGAATTGAAAAATGGCCTTTTAGACAAAAAATCGAGGGTATTCCCACATATACCGGGGTACCCTCGATTTATACGTAACCTTCCGTAAGGTTACGACCCAATATCCGATCCTGAAAAGAAAGATTTAACTATTTGTATAACCTCATAATTGCCAGAAAAAAGTTATTGGTAAATTTATCAATTATATCGGATAGTTGAGTTACTAGAAAACGTGAAAATAGTCTCATTCTGACCTCATACAACTCTTTTTGCCTTTGTATACGGGCATCCGTTAAACACTACGTCAACATACTTCTCAGTCTGTCAAAACCGAAATACCTTCATGAAAAAGAAGCAGAGAACAGAAATTATTTTACAGCTTACTTTATTCCAACTGCTTTTGCATTTTAGCATACAGATAAACCAAATGTTCCCGGGAAATCCTGTCTTTAAAATAATTCTTATTCTTCTTAATATCCTCTGCCAATCCGGTCAAAAAATACCGGACAATAACCGGCACATCTGTTTTTTTATATTTCTCATTATTTAAAAGAGAAATCATAGATTCAACACAGACTTGCTGAGCATGCCGCCTGAAATTTCCAATAGGCTGACGGCCCTGTAACTCACTGAAAAGAATATGCTTTAAATCGGCCAGGTACTCTTCGACCGTATAACAATCTTCATGATCGGCTGCATAATCTTTCATGCCCAGTAAGGTTTCCGGATCTAATAAAGGATAGAGTTCCGGGCTCAGTACATCATCTACGATTTTATGTAGCTCCCGTTGAGGTGATTCGTAAATCCGGTACAAATACTTTTCTCCAAACAGCCAATCGGGAGGAGTAAAAAAATAATCTCCTAAAAATTGCAAAGCCTGTCGCTGTACCTCCCGTTCTACCGGTTCGTAGACGATTCCTTCTTCCTCGGCAACTTTAAAATTCCGGTAAATACCGCCGATATGAACCGCAGCATGGATAAGGAAACGACGATACTGATCGATTACCGACCGGTGCATATCCAGTAAATGAGTATTAAAATCCCCCTTTTCGTATGTCCATTCCGGTAAAGCTTTCATCACTCTTTTCAGGTTCCGTATTCCGTATTCAGCTGCTATCACAGGATTATCTCCCAGATCTTCCCGCTGGCATCTGGGATCGCGGTTAAACCCTTCCGCTCCAAACCAAAGCCGTTTATTTTCCTTTTGCTTCTTCCGGATCAGTTCGTTCAGCACCAGCCGCTCTTCCTCGTCATCGGAAGTACCCCAGACAGGCATATATCCCCACTGAATGGCCCACTCATCATAGATACCGATCCTGGGGAAAAGTGCATCCACACTCACGCTGTCTTCCGGTTGCGCAACATAATTAAAACGGGCATAATCCATAATGGACACCGTATGCCCGTTTTCTTCCAGCCACTTTCTATCCCTCAGTTTTTCCACCGGAGTTTGCCGGCTCGCTCCCAAGTTGTGACGTAAACCCAAAGTATGTCCAACTTCGTGGGCGCATATAAACTCAATCAAGCGTCCCATAAGTTCGTCGTCCACATACATTTTTCGTCCCTGCGGATCATTTATCCCGGCCTGTATCATATACCAATCGTGTACAAGTTTCATGACATTGTGGTGCCAGCCGACCCGGGCCTGAATAATTTCCCCGCTCCGGGGGTCGCTGATCTGGTGCCCATTGGAATTGGCAATGGGCGAAGCGATGTAATGAATAATAGAATAGCGGATATCTTCCCGGTCCATATCCGGATCGTTCTCCGGCCATTCTTTTGCATAAATGGCGTTTTTAAACCCGGCTTTCTCAAAAGCCGGCTGCCAGTCTTCCACCGCTTTTATCATGTATTTCCTCCATTTTTCAGGAGTAGCCGGATCAATATAAAATACTATCGGTTTCCGGGGTTCCACTAATTCGCCCCGTTTCATTTTTCCGATATCTTCCGGACGGGGTTCCAGTCGCCAGCGGCAGATAAATTTTTTATTTGCCGCCATCTGTTGCTCATCCCCATAGAACTCATACTGATGGGCAAAATACCCCACCCGTAAATCGTACAAACGCCTTTTCATCGGTTCTTTGGGCAACAAAATAAAAGAAGTATTCAGTTCCGCCGTCACCAATCCGGTCGTTTCTGCCAGGGGGAAAATACACTCCTTCTCTCCGCTTTCATCCAATCTGACCAGATAAGTCCGGACCATCCGCATCTCTGTATTGAGGGGGAAAGTCCGGATCTGTTTTATAAAAGACTTGTCTTTCTGATAACCTGAAATTTCAAAACGGCTTTTTAAACCCGGACGAATTGAAAAAGCCTGTATATCCTTTTCAATAAATTCAGTTATATCAATTAAAGAAGCAGAATTCCGTACTGCTTCTATCGGGAAACACGCTAAAACCGGACTTTCGTTATTTACCGCTACGGCTTTGCGGATTTCCCCTTTCTGATCGGAAGATGAATAAACCGAATAAGCACGCAACAGTAATTTTCCGGCAGCCTTTTCCCAATACACCACTTGCTGGTTAGCAACTTCTCCTCCGAAAAAATTCGGATTAGCCGGAGCCGAAGCAAAACGGGTCACAGAAAGTATTAAACGGTTCAACAAACTATCCGGAATTTCGAAATACCACTTTTCCCCGGCCTGATAAACCGTAAAAAGTCCGGTCTTCACTTTTGCATCCGGCGGAATAAGTGCAGTATATTTCTCCGCATTTTTATCCGGTAAAACTGTTTTTTTCCGGTCTTTTGCCAAAGCCGGCACTGTTATTCCTAGCAAAAGGGCACACACGATTAAACTAAATTTTTTCATAATCCGTTTTTTTGATAAAAGACTAAGGATTTTGTACCATTAAAGAATTGGTATTCAATTCTGAAGTCGGGATCAGAAATTGCCATTGCAAGTCGCCTGCCGGAACAGACATCACCCTGGAAACATCCGTTTTATGATTACTATTGAGTCTGTCCAACGGCTGATTCAACCGCTTCAAGTCTGTAAAACGGAATCCCTCTCCCCACAATTCAACCCTCCGCTGGCACATAATTTCTTCTATCAAATCGGCATTCGTACCCGATTTAGGAGTATATGCGGGATCTCTTGTCAAAGCAAAAGCAGTCAAAGTTGCCTGTGCCTCTCCATCACGCCCTCCCTGACGGGCCAGGGCTTCGGCTTTCATCAAATACAATTCGGCCAGGCGCATATACGGAAAATCCCCTATTGTAATTTCCGCTTCCTTGGCTTTAAATTTGCGGTGCTGGTAGGGAGCCGATACAATTACCCAGGAAGGCCGTTCTGCTTCCCCGCTGGGATCCCACCAGTTTCTCCGGATATCGGTCTCACTTATCGTATTATAGAGTTTGGAATTAATACAATACACCTCCCTTTCATTATCGATATCCCAGCCCATAAAAGCATAATAAGACCACCACCAGATGGACTGATCTTCCAAAGGATGGGCTCCCCAAATTGTCTCTTTCGTTTCGGTCAGCAAATTGTAAAATCCACAAAGCAACTGATTCTCTTCCATCAGTTTAAATCCTTCTCTTTCAGCTGTCTGAATGGCTAAATCCGCATATTTAGCAGCTTCTTTATAATTCTGCTGGGCCAATAGCACCCGGGCTTTTATTCCGTAGGCGACCTTCAGGGAAAAATGTGTTACCGCAGCGGCTTTATAATTTTCCAGTAAAGCAATAGCCTCATCCAGATCTTCATGGATATAGGTATAACATTCTTCCACAGTATTTCTGGACATAGCTTCCGTAGTAGACTGCTTCCGGTAAGGGACTCCCGATTGAGAATTTTCTACACCGGCCTGATAGCGGGCGCCGTATAACTGCACCAATTGAAAATGCGACCAAGCCCGGAAGCACAAAGCTTCCCCTTTTATCCCATCGTGTAAAACCGGATCGGTGTTCGGCACAATATCCACATTTTCCAGCAATTGATTGGCATTCAGAATAAATTTATAATACATTTCAAAACCAAACAGGCATAATCCGGAAGAAGGGTCCCGGTGCTCTATCCATCCCAAAGCATTTGCAAAGGACGAACTGCTATTCGTCATCACCAGATCTTCTCCCATAGTATCTTTATATAATCCCATAGTCGGTTCACCACCACAAGGTCTTTTACTGTACTGCGCAATCATTACCCGATGAATTCCATTAAGTGCTTTATACAAATTATCTAAAGAATTCAACACAACCTTCTGTCCGATCTGATCCGTCGGTGAAGTATCCAGAAAGTCGGATTTGCAAGCAGAGAGGCATATACTTCCCAGAAGTATAGAATATATTATTTTTCTCATAGCCGTTGAATTTAAAAAGTTACATTTAACCTGAATGTACAAGTACGAGCGGGAAGCCAGCCGGCCGACAAATTACCCGTATAGGCTTCCTGGGTATTCATGCCCCGGCGATGATTCAATACAAATAAATTTTCGCCCGTTACAGACAATTTCGCTGATTTTATTCCAATTTTTGAAATCCAACGCATCGGTAAAGTATATCCCAAAGTCAGGGATTTCATACTAAAATAATCCGCATCTACCAGCCAGCGATCGGACTCTGCATTAAAATCCGTCACATAATAGCCGTCCAAACGGGGCACATTCGTGATATCTCCCGGTTTCTGCCATCTTTTTTTCATATCCGCATGCATAGCCCTACCATACTGTCCCACAGACATCAGCATCATATAGCTGTAATCGTAAACTTTTCCCCCGATCCCGTAAGAAAATAAAGCGGAAAGTTCCCAGTTCCCGTATCCCAGGGAAGTATTAATCCCGCCATACCAGTCCGGAATAGCACTGCCTGCATAGTGATATTTGGCTTTCGCCTGTTTGGTCGTCATTTCAATTCCGTTTACAAGCCGGCAGTCATCGTCCGACCACACGGCTCCTCCTTCTCTGTCAAAGCGATATAAAGCCGCTCCGTCAGCAGGATCTACTCCCATATATTCTTTCAGCCAAAAGTCATAAATTGAACGGCCGACTGCCACCCGTTTTCTGTCTTTAATGATCTCTGTCACCCCCTCCGGAAACCGCTTGACTTTATTCTTTACAGTCGTAGCATTCAAGCCTAAATTCCAACGCCAGTCTTTTGTATGAATCAGTTTGAAATTCAAATCGAATTCTACTCCATTGTTATTTACTTTACCGATATTTTCCCAAATAGAAGTAATCCCGGAAGAAACCATCTGGGGCACATCAAACAACAGATCTTTGGATTGCTTGAAAAAAACCTCTACCGATCCGCTCACCACATCGAAAAAGCCAAATTCCAAAGCAATGTCTTTTGTGATCTGAGTCTCCCACTTCAATCCTTCATTTCCTTTACTTTTAAATAAAATACCCTCTTCCGAAGAATTGTTTTTTCCCAATTCATATAAAGTCTGGTAAGGATAATAACCGATTCCGGAATCATTTCCGGTCTCCCCGTAAGAAGCCCTTAACTTTAACTGATCCATCCATTTTACATCGGCCATAAAAGGTTCCTGATCAATTCTCCAGGATAAACCGAAAGCCATAAAATTTCCCCAGCGGGTATCTTTCGAAAAACAAGAAGAGCCATCGTGCCGGTAAGAGAAAGAAGCATAATACCGGTTGGCATAATCGTAACTGATCCGCCCGAAATACCCTTCTTTGCGATAAGTATCGGTATACGAATCAGTGGTAC
>JAEXFF010000120.1 GCA_023400335.1 Bacteroidota bacterium | reverse complement strand
GGTAGTAAGGGTTGAACAGAGAGGGAAAATGGAAGAATTACCTGACTTCTGCAGGTGCTTGCCGAAGGATTTGTTTGTTTTTCTTTACAAAGAAAGAACTTCCTTTTCCGTTGGTTTCCTAAAATGAGTTTCTTATATTTGTAGAAATTCCATCGGTTCATTTCTTAAAAAGTAAAATGTATGGGACGTTTAGAAGTTATTCAAAAAGATATTACAACGATAAAAGCCGATGCCATCGTAAATGCTGCCAATAAAACGCTGCTTGGCGGAGGCGGTGTAGACGGAGCTATTCACAGGGCTGCCGGACCGGAATTGCTGGAAGAATGCCGGAAATTGCACGGTTGTAATACGGGGGAAGCGAAGATTACAAAAGGGTATCGTCTACCGGCCTCTTATGTGATTCATACGGTAGGTCCTGTATATCGGAATGGAAGACAAGGGGAACCGGAATTATTGGCTTCCTGTTATCGGAATAGTTTGCGTTTGGCTGTAGAGTATGGGCTGAAGACGATAGCTTTTCCTTGTATTAGTACAGGGGTATACGGTTATCCGAAAGAGGCTGCTGCACGGATTGCTTTGAAGGAGATCAGGACTTTTCTGGATTCAAATCCGGGGTTTGAAAAAGTAATTGTGGCTTGTTTTGGAAGGGAAGATGAACGTCTTTATCGGGGTTTACTTGAGGAAGAAAAAGGATAAAAGTTTCAATTTTAAAAATGACGTGAAATGATAGAGAAGCAGTATTGTTATAAATATCCGCGTCCTGCATTGACAGCAGATTGTGTGGTATTTGGTTTTGATGGTGCCGATCTGAGTCTGTTATTGATACAGAGGAAAAATGATCCTTTTAAAGGATACTGGGCTTTTCCGGGCGGATTTATGGAGATGGAGGAGACAATTGAAGAGTGTGCATTCCGGGAATTAAGGGAGGAGACAGGCATTCTGCCGTCTTTTATGGATCAAATCCGTACGTTTTCAGCGGTAGACCGGGATCCCCGCGGAAGAGTCGTTACCGTCGCTTTTTATTCTTTGGTGAAAATACAGGATTTCTCTCCGGAAGCTGCTGATGACGCCGCTGTCGTAAGCTGGTTCAGAATAGACGAATTGCCTCCTTTGGCTTTTGATCACAATAAAATATTGCAGTTTGCCCTCAGCAAATTAAAAGAACGCCTGAAACAGATCGCAAACGATCAAATTCAACCTGCTACTTCTTTTTCTGTACCGGAATTGCAACGCCTTTATGAAGCTGTGGGAAACGGACGGTAGAAAATGAAACACAGAGAAGTACTTCTCCGGACAAAAGAAGGGGAATGGGTAAAGGCTTTGGCTCCGGTTATTTTATCTGTCAGCCGGTCGACAGATATTCCGGCTTTTTATGCTGATTGGTTTTTTAACCGGTTACAGGAAGGGTATTTTGTGTGGTATAATCCCTATAATCGTCATAAATCTTATATCTCTTTTGAAGCGGTGCGGCTGATTGTTTTCTTTTCTAAAAATCCGGTACCACTTTTGCCGTGGTTGGATTTTCTGGAAGAAGAGGGAATTCATTGTTACCTTCATTTTACTTTAAATGATTATGAAAAGGAGGCCTTAGAGCCTCACCTGGACGTTTTGGAAAAACGAATCCAAAGTTTTCGTTCTCTTTCTGCCCGTTTGGGAAAAGAAAGAATAATCTGGCGGTATGATCCTCTGTTTTTAACGGATCAACTGGATGTTGACGATTTATTGAAAAGGGCGGAGTATATCGGAAATCAATTGAATGAATATACCCGGAAAATGGTTTTCAGTTATGCCGATATTGCCCGCTACCGTCATGTTTCCGCCCGTTTACTTCGTAGCGGAATCGCTTTCCGGGAATTTTCCGAACCGGAAATGATAGAATGGACTGCGGGTTTGCAATCTTTAAACCGGTCGTGGGGATATGAGTTAGCAACTTGTGCGGAGGCCATCCATTTAGAATCCTACGGAATAGTACCGAATAAGTATATAGATGATGGATTGATCCGCCGGATTTTTCCGGAAGATAAGCAATTGATGAAGGTTATAGGAGGAGGGCAGCAGCCATCCGGCTTGTTCGGTGATTTTACACCTGCGATTTCAGGAACTGCCCTGCGGGACAAGGGACAACGTCCCCTCTGTTACTGTATCCCTGCCCAGTCGGTTGGAGAGTATAATACATGCCCTCATTTATGTAAATATTGTTATGCAAACCGCCATCCGGACAAGGTAATGGAAAATTATCGGCATCACCTGGAAAATCCTACGGCTGAAAGTTTGATATAAGGGAAGAAATGACTGTATACAGAAGGATTGTATTTGTGAAATGGGACCGTATTTATCTATTGTGTGCTGATGAATGGAAGTTATAGCGGCAGAAAGGGATTCTCAGGCTTTTGTTCCATCTATCAGCCATGCCGGCCGGTTGAGGAGAGAAAAGGAAACGGAAGTTTTCCAATCCATTCCGGAAAGATCTCTTTGGGATCAGACTTCCCGTATAATTTCCCTTAAATTTTTCCGGGAAGTTCCGGGGATATTTCCGGAATCGGAATAACCAAGAGGAAGAATGACGACTGGTTGCAAAGAATCCGGTAAACCGAATAACTTTTTGCATTTATTTACGTCGAAATTGCATACCCAGCAACTCCCTAATCCTTGTTCCGTTGCTGCCAGACAGATGTGTTCCGCAAGGATGGCCGCATCAATATCTCCGTGATCTTTACCGTCAGCCGAACGCTTCCAGGATTGGGAAAGATCGGTACAGACAAGGATACAAAGGGGAGCTGTGCTTAGCCATTCCCGGGAATAGCATTGCTGGAGATCCTTTTTCCCTGTAGCGCTTTTGACCAATAATAACTGCCAGGGCTGGAAATTCACAGCTGACGGAGCTAGACGGGCACATTCCAAAATATACTCTACTTTTTCTTTTTCGATCGGCCGGTCTTTATAAGCTCTTACCGAATGTCTTGTTTTAACGAGTTCTAAAAAGTTCATAGATCTGTACTTTATGGGTTTGTATACAAAGATAAGAATTGTAGAGATTTATTCTGCTAATTAAAAGTTCAAATGTTTAGAAATCGTTAATCAGAACAGTATGTATCTGAACAAATTTCTTGTAGTACAAAACCTTTTAAAGGTCTGGACGTTAATGTAGAAAAGTAAGAAAATGAAGACAAAAGAGATACAACAGATATTGCTGCCTCCTCCCTCTCATATGGTGGGAGACGGGTTCCGGGTGCACAATTTTTTTCCTTCCGGTTATCATCTGGCTCCTAACCGGATGAGTCCTTTTTATTTGCTGGATTATAATGCAAAAATAGAATTCAGCCCCCGTAAAGATCCCCGGGGAGTAGGCGTGCATCCGCATCGGGGATTCGAAACCGTGACTTTGGTTTACCAGGGAAAAGTGGCTCATCAGGATAGTTATGGGCACAAAGGGGTGATCGGAGCCGGAGATATACAATGGATGACAGCAGGTGCCGGCGTATTACATAAAGAATACCATGAAAAAAAATTCAGCCGTCAAGGCGGTACCTTCCAGGTCGTGCAACTTTGGGTTAATTTACCGGCAAAAGATAAAATGAGTCCTCCCGGTTACCAGAGTATTTCTCACGATCAGATACCCGTTTACAGTTTGCCTGAAGGACAAGGACGTATCGAGGTAATTGCCGGTGAGTTTGAAGGTGTGAAAGGGATTGCCCATACTTTTACCCCCATCGAAATGTATAATATCCGGCTTGTTTCCGGAACAACACTTGTATTGAGTTTACCGGAACATTACAATACCGGCTTACTTGTTTTGGAAGGAGAAGTCTGCATAAACGGAGAACAAACCGCAGAAACCGACCGGTTTGTATTGTTCAGAAATAAAGGGGTAGAGATTGCATTAGAAGCCCGGGAGGATTGCTTATTATTGTTACTGAGTGGTGAACCGATCCGGGAACCGATTATGGCTTATGGACCTTTTTTGATGAATACGAAAGAAGAAATTGTACAGGCTTATCAAGATTGGAGTGCGGGGAAGTTCGGTTATTTGGAAGAGGAATGACCTCTGGATTTTTTCAATACAATTTTTATTTCCTTACTGTTTTAATATAGGTTAGCAAAATCAGATTCATAAAAAGGGCATAAACAATAGAGGGAATAGCAATAATATTGTTGTTAAAAATTAAAGGACTACTGGCAATAGCTATCCCTTGGGCTGCATTTTGCATCCCGATTTCAATCACTATGGTTCGTTTTTCCTTTCCTTGTAAATGCAGAAAGCGGGATAAAAGGACTCCTGAAAACATAGCTAATACAATTAACATAAAAATACAGATCCCCAATTGACCGATGTGAGCAGCGATCGTTTGGTGATGTTGAATGAAAAAGATAGCTGCTAACAGCAAAAGAGCAGGAAAGGAAATTTTGTGCAATTTCTGCTTTATTCTTTCTGCTTTTTCCGGAAATTTAGCTTTAAATAATAGGCCTAAAGCAATCGGCAGCAATGTTAGGATTAGATTCTGTATAATCAAAGCACCTAGGGGAAGTTTTATCAAAATATCGGTCCGGGCGTCGGTTAATTGTGTTGTCCAACTTAAAATAAGGGGAATGGTAAAGAGGGTGATAATACTGCTAAGAGCTGTCAGACTGACGGAAAGGGCAACATCTCCTTTAGCAAGCAGGGAAAAAATATTAGATGAACTCCCGCCGGGAGAGCAAGCTATAAGAACAAGCCCGATAAAAAAGAGAGCATTCAGTTGGAAAAGCAAACCCAGTAAAATGGCCAGGAGAGGTAAAAGTACAATCTGTCCGATAAGTCCCGCAATTACCGGACGGGGACGATGGCGGAATAAAGTAAAATCCTGAATATTGAGCTCCAAACCGAGCTCAAACATCAGTAAAGTCAGGATCGGTAATACGATAAAAATCAGATTCATCTCCTTGCTCTTTTGTGAAACGCAAGGCAAAGATAAATATTAATTTAACACCCGGGGACGGGGGAAGGTGCTATTTCACAACCGCCGGATAATATTCAGGCCTATTCCCGTTATCCGGGCAAGTTGTTTCTTTCTGATACCGGCATTTTGTTTAATTTCTTTAAGTATTTGTTTTTGTTCCGGTTGAGAAAAATCCGTCAATTTTTTCCCTCGTAATAGTTTCATTAATAATTCCCGTACTTCATTATCGGATAATTGCTCATTTTGATAGATATCCATATATTCTTCTTCATCTTCTTCCTCTATATAAACTTGAAAATCTTTTTCTGTATCGAAAAAGAGGGACAGGAAACTTGTAGAGACAAAAGAATTATCCTTATTAAAATACATTTTATAACTGCTCCATTTATAGCTAATGGCTTTTTTACATAATCCTGCTTTAACCGGATTTTTCAGAATATACCGGAAACATCGTAATAAATATCCTTCCTCCTCGACGGGTTCGCTTCTGAAACGATCTTGAAAAAGATAACCACATCGTTTGTGTTTATGGTTAAACCACATAGCATAAATCGAAGCAATGTGACGTATATGCGCACTAAGTGTGTCACTTTTTACAATCAGATGTACATGATTACTCATCAGGCAATAGCAGTATATTTCGAAGGTTTTACAGATCTCCAATCTTAGCAGGTTCAGGAACATCTGATAGTCATCTTCCTCGTGAAAAATCATCATCCGGTCTATACCACGCAGAATAACATGGTAGATAGCAGTAATTGACAGTTGACGGGCTTGCCTGGACATGTAGATGAAATTTAGACACATATCAAATTTATGAAAAATAAATTTAAATTTCAAGTGGTGTCGGTTTGAGATGGGAGGAGGATATAGCACCTTCCCCCGTCCCCGGGGTTAACTTCTTTTTTTTAAAGACGTATATAAATAATATCTTTGGAGAATAAATAGAAAACATTTATAAAGCCGGCAGGATCGGCAGAATGCGTACTTTAAAATGAAATGGTTGTAAGAGGGAATGGAAAGTAAAAAACAGACAAGCTAAAACAATAATATATGGAAAGAAATTTAAAAGAGGCTCTGAAGCATAGAAGAAGTTATTATGCCCTCAGTAATCAGTCGCCTATTCCAGACGAACAAATAGAAGAAATTGTCCGGTTTACTGTTGCCCATACGCCTTCGGCTTTTAATTCACAATCTTCCCGATTGGTTTTATTATTGGGAGAACAGCATCGGAAATTTTGGAATCTGGTAAAGGAAACGCTTAAAAAAATTATCTCAGAAGCGGCTTTTGAAGCCACAGAAATGAAGATCAATAAATCTTTTTTAGCCGGTTACGGAACCATACTTTTTTATGAAGACCAAACTGTTGTGGAAAGTTTACAGAAAGCATTTCCTTTGTATCAGGATAAATTTCCGGAATGGTCGGAGCATACTTCCGCTATGCATCAATTGTCGGTATGGGCTTTATTGGAAGATGCCGGGTTCGGGGCTTCTTTACAACATTACAATCCATTAATAGACAGAGCTGTACAGGCTGAATGGAAACTCCCGGAGCATTGGCGGTTAATCGCTCAGATGCCTTTTGGAACTCCCCTTATTGTCCCCGGCAAAAAAGATAATCGACCATTAGAAGACCGGATGCGGATTTTTAAATAAAAATATAAAAACAAACTGCTAAAATCAGTTAATGGAAGAGAAATCCGTTAACTGGTTTTTTAATGCTTTCTTTCCTCAGTCTTCCGGAGGAGGAAATATGTATATTTATAAATTATTGTTACTTATCCTTATGGTTTTCCGGGTATTATTGATTAAAAAATTACCAAATCTCCGGAATTTTTATAATTTTGCCTTCCGAGCACGAGAAGAGGATGAGAATAATCGAATAATACTTGCCTGGAATG
>JAEXFF010000227.1 GCA_023400335.1 Bacteroidota bacterium | reverse complement strand
GAGCGATTCAGCGTCATTTAAGGAATATAGAAGCTCTCCCGCCAGCGGAATCGGAACTACTTTTACCGGAAATTGACTTTCCCGAAGAAGACGTAAACGACAATCCTAAAACTGATGTCTAATCCGGCAGCCGCACTCTATCGTTCCTCCTTTACACTCCTCATTCCTTTAAACACTTGTACATTTAAACCATAAACCGTTTAATACACCAAATACCCCACGACTCCAGCTATCACAATCAAGAGGATAGGGTCTATTTTTTTCAGAGAAGCAATGAATACGGCCCCGAAAATAAGCCAGCTTCTATAATCAATAAAATTCCGTTCATTCATCAGCAAAACGGCAGCAGCGGCAATCAGTCCGATCACGACAGGTTTTAATCCCTTCAGGGCAGCGGATACATAGACATTATCCCGGAAGACAAAAAAGAAACGGGCTACGAGGGTCATTAAAATAATGGAAGGTAAACTTACCGCCAGCGTACATACAGCTGCCCCCCAAACACTTCCTGTAGCTGTATATCCAATGTAAGTTGCTGTATTAAAAGCAATCGGTCCGGGAGTGGTCTGAGAGATAGCTACAATATCCGTAAAATCTGAAACACTGATCCATTGATGTGCTTCCACCACCTCGTGCTGTATAAGGGACAGCATGGCATACCCTCCTCCAAACCCAAACAACCCAATTTTAAAAAAAGAGAAGAATAAATTCAAATACAAATTCCATTCATCCATTATTTTTTCCTGTTTCTCTTTAACATATACCGGTAATAAATAATCCCCACTATAATTGTTACCATAACGATATAGACAGGAGATACCCCTGCAAGCCAAATCAATCCTAAAGCGACCGCAGGAATCCACAACGTTTTCCAGGTGACACCCGCTTTTTTCCCCATTCCCCACAAAGGGGCTGCAATCAAAGCCACTACGGCCGGACGAATCCCTTTAAAAACCCGTTCCACATCCGGATTATCCTTAAATTCCGTAAATACTAAAGCTATTAATAAAATAACAATAAAGGAAGGCAATATGATACCTAGACTGGTCATCAGACAACCTTTACAGCCTCTCATTTTATTTCCTACAAAAACAGCTGTATTGAGGGAAATTGGCCCTGGCACAGACTGCGCAATAGCCAACATATCTATAAATTCCCCTTCCTCCAGCCAATTCTTCCGGTTCACCACCTCCTTCTGTATTAAAGGAATCATGGCATATCCTCCTCCAAACGTAAAAGCGCCGATTTTAAAAAAGGACCAAAACAACTGAAAATAAAATCTCATAACGATTCATCGATTTCCCCTGTATACGTTACTCTTCATCAGGATGATTCGGCCTGACTTTCCCCTCTCTTCTTAACATATCCGGATTTCTCCCCGAAAGACATTTTCATCCGCTTTAACAATATCACACAAATGTAAAATATTTTCATTTCTTTCTGGGAAAAATAGTAAATTGCAACATTAAATTTTCAATTAAATGAAAAAACGGCTTTTCCTTTTTTCCTTTTCTGTCTGTATCATCGTATTCTCAATATGGTACACAGTATTCCGCCAGTCAGGTCGTTATTCCATTGATATGGCTATTCCCCCGGATGCCCTTCTTACGATCCGGACGCCCTCTTTTCAGGAAATTTACAATAAACTCAGTCCAAATACAATCTGGCAATCTTTGAAAAAGTATCCAGCATTTGGCGATTACCAGCGAAATATCGAATGGGCTGACTCTCTAGGCAAAACGCATACCAATCTGAGAAAGCTTATTTTAGACCGTCCTTTTGCCCTCTCTTTGCACCTTTTGCCGGATGCCACCTGCGATCTGCTATATGTTTGCGATCTTCAAAAATTAAATGTAATTCAAAATTTTGAAACGTTTATTCCGGGACTTTTAAAAGATTATAACATTCAGATCCTTAAACAGGAAGACCGGATACAACACCTTCTTTACGGACAGACTACCTTTTATTATACGTTTAAAGATAACCTGCTCATCGGTTCTTTCCATGAAAGGCTTGTCCGAAATGCGCTCAAAAGCTGTGAACAACGAAAAGGGGATAAAAAGAAACACTATAGGGATGATATTTCAGTAGATATTAATCACAAGGAATTGGGAAGATGGCTGAGTCACCTTCTGACTTCCGATTTTCCTTTCCTCAATGCCTCCTTTCTGGACAGTACTTCTCTAAATTTCCAACTGAAAAAAGAAGAAATCCTCCTCAGCGGAACCACTCATTTCCTGAACGGGAATGCTCTTTGGCCAGAAATACTGAAACATACAAAAGGAAATGTTTCAGAAATTAAAAAAATTATTCCGGATAATACAGCGGCTTATATTTCTTTTTGTTTCTCTTCTTTTCCGGACTTAAAAGACAGCCTGATTTATCACTCCCGACAAAAATATCCGGAAATTTACCAGAGCTATGAATCTTCTATACAAAAATTAAACAAGTATCTGAAAATAGATATACCCGGCTTATTCACTTCCTGGATAGGGAACGAAATCACTTTGGTCAAACCTGCATACGACGGCGAACAACAATTACAAGCCATTGTATTAGCCGTTCAATGTAAAGACCGGAACCTGGCTAAAGATCAGCTCGACTATCTGGGTGAACAAATCCGGATCCGCACCCCTATCAAGTTCAGAACAATAAATTATAACGGATATGAAATCAATTATCTCAGCTTAAAAGGATTCTTCCGTTTGTTCGCAGGAGGATTATTCGACCGGCTGGAAAAACCATATTATACTATTATTGATAATTATGTGTTATTCAGTAATTCTCCGGCAGCTTTAACCCAAATAATTAAAAAATATATTTTAAGCCAGACGCTTGAAAATAATGAAAAATATAACCAGTTAGGAGATCAGCTGAACGGTCACTCAAATTTTTATGCCTATTTAAATGCTGCCCCTATCTATCGTTACCTGTATTTATCCTTACCGGAACAATCGAAACATTCCCTGTTACAAAATAAGGGAGCTGTCCTGAGTTTTGAAAACCTGGGTTTAGAGTTTATCCAGGAAAAAGAACATTTTAAAACCAGTATCATAGCCACTTACAATGCAGATGCTCCGGAGGAATTTGCTATAAAAGAATTGAACGAAGAATTTGAAAATCTGGCAGACGAAGTCGAATCCGGTCGGTATCACCCTGTATTGCCCGACAGTATTGTCGTAAGTACACTTACGGATTTTACCTATGAAACAGCAGATTTTACGATGAAAGGACGGCTTAAAGACGGAAATCCGAATGGTTTCTGGAATTTATACAATAAACAATCAGAATTTACCGGGCAATTCCCTTATCGTAACGGGCAACCGGACGGAATAGCCCGGCTTTTCTACAACAATCAAAAAATAAGAGCAGAAATCACCTACAATGCCGGAGAAATCCGAACCTTCCGGGAGTTCCTTCCCGACGGGACGCTTCGCACCGAATTGGAATACCGAAAAGGGAAGCGGCATGGAAATGCTAAATTCTATTATTCTACCGGTCATCTGCTCTGCGAAGGAAAATATAAAAAAGGGAAACGTTCGGGCAGCTGGTTATACTACAAAGTGACAGGAGAGATAGAAAAGAAACTTAAATTTTAAATCACAATCTGCTCAGCTGTTCCATAATAGAATCTCTTAACACATTGAACTGAGCCAGATTTTCCGGTTTTACCGGCTCTTTGGGCTGGGATTTAATGGTTAGCGGATTCACGGGACGTCCGTTTTCGAATACTCTGAAGTCCAAATGGGGGCCAGTTGCCAAACCGGTGCTCCCTACATATCCGATCACTTCTTTCTGAGCCACTTTAGACCCCACTTTTATCCCCTTTTCAAAACGGGACAAATGCATATA
>JAEXFF010000224.1 GCA_023400335.1 Bacteroidota bacterium | reverse complement strand
TCGTAAATATTTTATTTCCGATTCCAGGGGTTCGACAATCTGTTCCATCAAAATATCATTTCCCTGCCGGACATTCTCCAGCTCCACGCTTCTGGACTCAATTCTTTTTTTCTCCAAGTCAGCTTTTAAGCTACCGATTTCTATCCGGTACTTTTGCCGCATCAGTAAAGCGCCGACCCAGGCACTCAAAGGAGCTGCCACAATCGCTACCAGTGCTAATCCCAGTTCTTTACTCATTGACGGATACCAATAGATTCCAGCCATAGGGCAACGTCAAAAGCGGGGCAGGCTTTTGTTACCCCCGGCAAATCCCGATGGCCCACAATTTTTACCTGAGGAAAGCGGGCATGGAAATCCAGCACATATTCCCTTAAAGCCATAAACTGTGCCGGGGTTCTGGTATCCTTGGGAATCAACGGCTCCGTCCGGCTGCATCCTCCAACATAAGCAATATGCCTGCTTACGCCATTGTAATGCAAAGCCCCGTTAGTGATCTCTTCTCCGTCTACCCAGATGTCCTCATTGTTATCCGCCAGCCGCTCTATCTTCCCGTCCAGATGAAAGAGATCCGTATATCCTACCTGTTTCCAGCCTCTTCCCTTCGGTTTCGGATCTGTATGCCAGGCCCGGATCTCTGCTCCTTCTACCTCCCTACCTTCCGGAGTAGCCGTACAGTGAATCACCAAATATTCAAGCTTTCTTTTCATTCCTATAAGCCATGTATTAACAATATTTTTTTAGATAAAACAGGTAAAACAAAAAGATATCTCTCTGTTTTTCTCTCCGCATAAGTAAGGAACGGCATTTCTTTTTTAAGGGCGCCACCGTTCCGGTAAATTTGCTACTTCCATTCATAAACAGGAAAGCAAAAAGAACTTATACCTGCGAAAACCGATCTTATCTATCGGTCCACCTCTTTATCTCAGTCTTGTAGCGGAGACAGGGATCGAACCTGTGACCTTGGGGGAATGAGCCCCACGAGCTGCCAACTGCTCCACTCCGCGTTGTTTGACGAAACAAAGATGCAATGCTTTTATTAGCATAACAAAATGAGTGTAAACACTTTACACTATTTTTTCAATCCTCTTTGTAAATCCTGATTTTTGTAGTGGAAACCGGGAAGAAAATAAATCCGGATTCCTATTAGGCAGAAATTAAACCCCATACTAATCTTTAAAAAACAAGCCATGAGAAAAATTATCTACAACGCCATTGCCCAAAAATTAAAAAGTACGCCGCTGGGTATCCAAACCATTGGCTTATGGAATAACAATGTGGAACAACTTCCTCCCGAAAAAGAAATTTTATGTCCGGCCGTATTTATAGAATTTAAGCCCATTAGCTGGAATCAACTTGGAGCGGGAATACGTACCGCTGATTTACGGGTAAACCTCCACATCGTAACCGAATCCCCTGTATCGAATGTCAGTACAATTTTTCCGGATACAACTCCGGAACACCTGGATATTGTCGAAAATATCAGTAAAGCGATCCTGGGACTCTCCGGAGAAAACTTTAATGGCTTTACCTTAGTCGAATCAGTTACCGATCACAAACATCAGCAATTGCAAGACGATCAGGAATGTTATATCACCCATTTAACCGATACTTCCGGCTCTAAATTACAAACGATGATTACCGAATTGGAACTGGTTCAGGGAAAATAAAGTTCTTTGCCTGCCTCTGAGACCAACCCTTCTTTTCTAAATAACACCGCTGGTTTGTAAAATTAACCAAAGGGCTATCCAAAATTCACCTCCTCCCAGACAGAAAACCAGAAAATCGATCCAATCGAACCGCTGATCTTTCCGGAGGCAGGAAAGACTTTTCTGTACAGCTGACAAAAGGACAAAAACAGCGCTGCACAGGAATCCCCAGTTCCGGCCGAACAGGCAGGCAAACACAAGAAATGTCCAGGTAGCAACACTACGGCCCAGGGAAAAATACCGGCTATTTTTCATGTCCTAAAAACGGCAGGGATTTATTTCCGGACTCTTTAGGAAGAGGGGTAGCAATGTAATTTAAAAAAGTCCGGTAACAGATCCCGTATTTCGGTTCGATATATTTATGCCACACCGCCCGGTAACATTTCGCCTGATTTCCCTCTTCATAATGTTCTTTTGTAATTTCACATATCTCCTGAATGCGACACAAAGTACTTTTATAATGCTCTTTCTTTTTCATTCCATAAAATTTCAGATTTTATTTCAGTTCTACTTTTCCCTTACGCATGGTTTTATTCAAAACTTGTCAATCCAATATTCATTTGCTCCTTTTTCCCAGATGATAAAATCACTTCCTCCCTCTCCTCTCTCTCCTTCAAAACGGGTTGATATAAAAGCCTTATATCCTTCCACATGTATTTTAACCTCTGAAAGTTTCCGCACATGCTGGGCAATAGCCGGATAAGGCCTGTTATTTTCTTCATGGGCAATAAAAATGAACAGTTTATCGGGAAAATCACGGATAAGCCCGGCAAAAGTCGTCCGGTTAAAACCGACTAAAGCCGTAATAGAATCTAAAATCACTACTTCCGGACTCTTCCGCTTGGCCAGCCGCAACCGCAATTCCTCAATACCTTCCTTAGCCAATACGATTACCTTTGAACCTGCTTCATACATGCCGACATCTTTCCAGGCATTCTGAAAAGAAAGGGATAAACCTTGTTCTAAAGTGTCGTAAGCAGCTTTGTGGACAAACTGGCTCAGGTATTTCAGCAGCTGCAAAGCAAAACGGGTTTTACCACTCCCACTCTCGCCAAAAATAAGCCAGGCTCCGCGCAGCTCCGGTTTTCCGAAAGATGCCAGCCATTTTCCTGTAAAATTTGCCACTTTAAACCGGGCATCCAATACATTTTTATTACTAATTGCTTTGATCATCCAAACGCTGTTCTTTCAATTTCAATAACTTTTTAACGGCATATAATTTTCGGGCCACCCGGCGCAAATCGAATTCGCTATCTGAAATGATTTCGTCTATGAGATCCGGATCCCGGATCCCGTTTGCTCTACAGATTT
>JAEXFF010000021.1 GCA_023400335.1 Bacteroidota bacterium | reverse complement strand
TTATCCCTCTCAGTTTAAAAATAGTCGATAAATTCATGGTTACCGTTGAATTCATAGACTGAAAAATAGCCGCCGAACCCAACAAAGCCGTATCCCCTTTTTCCTCCATAATCTTATGGGCTTCAATGACCGGTTTGGCAGAGGAATCATTCCCGTAAAAAATGCCGACTTCATATTGCTCCAGATAATCCATATCTATCCCGGCATTTTGCAAAGCCTCCGCAGTAGCCATATAGGCAAATTCCCCTTCTTCAGCCAGTCCCGTCCGCAAACGCCGTTCTAACTTTCCTTTTAATAAAGGACGTTCTACAATACCTGTGAGAGGTGAACGATACCCATATTTTATTCGCTCTTCATCTATCCCTATTCCCGATTTTCCCTGATAAAGAGAGGTTTTTACCTCTTCCAGGTTTTTTCCCAAGCAGGAATAAATTCCCATTCCAGTAATAACAACCCGCCTCATACCTCTTTTGTCATCCATAATTCCCATTCTTTCACAAATACTTTTCTACGTATACAAACCTCCATTAACAGAGATGACTTCCCCTGTGATATAGGAAGCCCGCTCTGAAGCTAAAAAACTTACCAATGCAGCTACTTCTTCTGCTGTCCCAAACCGATTCAGCGGAATCATTTCTTTCAATGTTTTTTCATCCATATCCTTCGTCATATCCGTAAGAATAAAACCGGGAGCCACAGCATTGACAGTAACCCCCCGTTTCCCCACCTCCTGTGCCAGAGCTTTTGTCGCCCCAATTACACCCGCCTTTGCTGCTGAATAATTTGTCTGTCCGGGCAAACCTTTGATTCCGGATAGAGATACTATATTTACAATCCGTCCATACCGTTTTATCAACATGTCTTTCAATAGGCGACGCGTAACGTAAAAGAAACCGTTCAAATGCACATCCACTACCCTTTTCCACTGCTCGTTCTGCATCCACAACATCATCGTATCTTCCCGTATTCCGGCATTATTTACCAATACAGCGATATAATCTTCCGGATGCTGTTCTGTCCACTTCTCCAAAGCAGCATCTACCTGCTCTGCATCAGCAACATCAAAAGGGAATAACTCGGCTTTCCCGCCTTCTTCCTCAATCATGCGCCTGGTTTCCAAAGCAGCCGCTTCATTAGAAACGTAATTGATCACTACGGGAAATCCCAAACGGGATAATTCCATACAGACAGCCCGGCCAATTCCGCGGGATCCCCCCGTCACTAACGCATATTTCATAATGCCCACCTTTTATTCTTTAAATACTCTACCATTGCTCCGATTTCCTTATATTTCGGAGTATCCTCTACAAATACCGGGAAAAAAGCCCGGACTTCGTTATAAATTTCCCGGCTATGGCCCGATAATAAAGGTTGAATTTTTAAATAATCTATCGCCTGCACAATCCCCATCAGATGAACAGCCATTACCTGATAAGCATTTTCTATTACTTTAGCCGCTAACTGAGCCGCATTTGTTCCCATACTTACCACATCCTGATTATCATTATTATTGGGAATACTATGAATACACATCGGCATAGACAACGTCTGACATTCCGCAGTAGTTGAAGTAGCTGTAAACTGAGAGGCCTGCAAACCATAATTCAGTCCCAATATCCCTAAATTGACGAAAGGAGGCAGAATACCATTGATCCGGTCGTGAAACAGATAATTCAGTTGCCTTTCCGCCAACATAGTCAATTTCGTCACGGCAATTTTCAATTTATCCATCTCATAAGCAATATAATCTCCATGAAAATTCCCCCCGTGATAAATATTTTCAGTATCCGGATCTACAATCGGATTATCACAGGCTGAATTTAATTCTTCTATCAATACTTTTTCCGCATTTTCTAATTCATCCCAAACCGGCCCCAATATTTGAGGTACACAACGTAAAGAATAATAAGCCTGAACTTTATGCGTGAATATTTTCTCCTCACATTTTTTTCCGTATAATTCAACTTCCCGTTTCCGGACGCACTGACTTCCCGAAGCCCATATTCTCATCAAACGGGCCACCTCCTGCTGTCCACGATGACGTTTCACTCCATTTAATACTTCCGACATTAAGTCGTCGTAAGAAGAAGCAATCTCATTCATCATCACGGAAGTCGCCACACCCCACTTCAATAATTTTTTAGCATATATCAAATTAACCAAACCAATCCCCGTCATCATAGACGTCCCATTGGTCACAGATAAACCTTCCCGAATATGGATTTTAAACGGTTTTAAACCATTTTTCTCTAAAACTTCAGCTGCAGGCCACCACCTGCCTTCATAAAAAACCTCTCCTTCTCCGATCAATGCCAAAGCAATATGAGCCAATTGAACTAAATCCCCGCTCGCCCCCACACTTCCATGTTCCGGCACCATCGGATAAATCCCGCGGTTTATAAATTCCACCAATAAATTCACTAACTCCCAATGAACCCCTGATTTTGCCTGCAGAAAAGTCCCCACCCGGGCAATCATTGCTGCCCGTACATACAAAGGTTCCACCGGCCGGCCGGCACCTGTAGAATGACTCCGGATAATATTATACTGTAAATCCCTTAAATATTGATCCTCAACACGCCATTGTGCCATTGGCCCAAAGCCGGTATTGATACCATAAATGACTTTATCTGTTATAAATTTTTTGAGAAAATGAAAACATCTCTCAATTTCTGCCCGGGTTTCCTCAGTTATTTCTAACTTTCCCTGTCTGAACAAAATAACCTCTATATCATCCAGACAAAATATTTTAGATACACGCATCTCTATTCTATTAGCAAAATATTTGCCTTCCCATATCCGCCTTTTGACAAAACTCCCTTCTTTCCCTTTTTCTATGAATTTTCTTTAACGCACAAAACCTTTTAAGGGATAACCTGATCATTTCCACCACCCTAATTAAGTTGAATTTTTTATTTTTTCGCCCTATGAGAAATCCAGCTGAGCTTATAATTTACCCATTATTTTAAGGATAAAGATATACAAAAATATAATAAATCCACAGGAACCTTAAAAAAATACAATTAATAAACATATTTTATAATAAAGAAAACCTCCCTTTTTCTAAGGCGTAAAAACATAAAATACGGTTATGAAACCATTATTTTATATATTTATTTTCCTAACATTTACCGTTTGCTGTACTCCCTGCCGAATTTTCACTTATAACTTTCCAAGAACGAGCGATCAGCAACATTTTCCCCGTATTTATTTTCCAGCCAGCTCAATCCCCCATCCGATTCCATCAAAGCATAATTCTACAATTCCTTCCTTAAATCAGTTCCTTCAAAAGCACCATACGCTGGCTTTCCTATGGATTCATAATGATACGATTCAGGCAGAATATTACGCTCCTCATGTAACAACTGAACAGACGCTGGATTTATTTTCCATTTCCAAATCAGTCGTTGCCGCCGTTCTGGCAATAGCCTGGAAAGAAGGCTATATTTCAGATATTTCGGATAAACTCACGCATTATATTCCGGACATTCCCCCTGCATACCAGGAAATTTCTTTGGTAAATTTATTGAATATGCGTTGCGGTATTGAGGCATCCTGGTATACATCAACTGTTTTATACCACAGCAGTCATTTGGATAAGACACTGAGAAACATTCCTTTACGTACCTTTCCCGATACAAGATACGAATATTGCAACGCTGCTACCCAATGGCTTATCCCCCTCATTGAAAAAACGACAGGCCAAAAATTTACCGACTATTTTTATCAGAAATTATGGCAACCATTGGGTATGGAATATCCGGGGAATTGGAGCATCGATTCCCCCAAATATCAAACGGCCAGGGGGTTTTGCGGGTTAAGCACCAGCCTGCGCGACCTGGCTAAAATAGGTCTGTGTTTTCTGCATGAAGGATATTACGGAGGAAAAGAAATTCTCCCTCCGGCCTGGATAGATAAAACGTTCACTCTTCCTCCAGCTTCAGAACAATCCGGAGAGGAGTCCGTTTATAATATGCATTGGCGTATTCTAACTCCCAATGAGGAATTTTTAGCCAAAGGATTACTTGGACAATATTTGTATCTCAATAAAAAAGACAATGACCTCATTATCCGTTTGGGAAGCAAAGAATCCTCCGTCGACTGGATTCCCTTTTTCAGGCAAATAATATCCGAAGGATCCTTCTTTCACTGACGTCTTCTACCGTCTTTTTTCATTTACGCTTCTCCTTTTATTTAAAAGCTTCCATTATAGGGCGGCCAATCCACACCTGAGGCTGTTTCAGCCCGAATATCCAGGCAATGGTAGATGCTGTATCGTAAATCATTGTACTGCTATCCATAACATGTCCTGCCCGTATTCCTTTCCCGAAAATAATAAACGGGATCTGCATTTCCTGTAACGTCTTACCTCCATGGCCCTTATTTATTCCCCCATGGTCAGCTGTAAGTATAAAGACAGTTTCTTCATAAATTCCGGCTTCCTGAACAGCCTGCACAATTTGCGCAATTTTATTATCCAGTTCCTTTAATTTTGCATAATATTCTGGGGTATCGTGTCCGTATTTATGTCCCACTTCGTCGGGATTATTAAAAGCAATCATGGTAAAAACCGGCTTTTTCTCCCGGATATATTGCACTACATCCTGTACAATAGCATCCGACGAACCATTTTCTGCAGCCGGAACATGAGAAAAATGATTGACAGCCTCTTTTTCACATAAATACTGCATTCCGTCCCATTCAAAAATATAACCGATTTCCGCTTCAGGTTTCTGATCCCTCAACAACCCAATCACTGTCGGAAATAATCCGTAATGAGAAAGCTCCCGGGAAGGAATTTCCGGTTTCTTGCTCCCCCAAGTTGTGAAACCATGAATTTCAGGACTGGCCCCCATGATCATTGATGCCCAATTACAGGCACTGGAGGAAGGCAAAACAGAACGCGATTTTAAAGTATAAGTTCCGCCTTCCATCATTCTCTTTACTGTAGGCATCTCTGCCTGAGGAACACTGTATGCACCCCAACCATCCAACCCAATTAAAACAACATGTTTCACTCCTTTTACTTTACCAAAGAGCAAAGTAACTGTAAACAAAAAAACAATTAATAAAACAGTCTTTTTCATTATTCCAGCATTAATTTTTTCTAAACAATCAAAGGTATTCATTTTTAAATTTAAATTATATAAAAACAACAACTTTACGAATGATACCATAGATTTCGGAAAAACAAAAGTTCCTTTCCGATAAAAACCTAATACTACAAAAACGATTTCTCAAAATACAAATAGTAAAAATCCGGACAAATCTGACAGGAATTTCGACGGATCAGGTATAAAAAAACCCTGACAACTTACGTTATCAGGGCTCCTTAAATTCGGCATCTACCTACTCTCCCACCTGTGCGGCAGTACCATCGGCGTGAAAGGGCTTAACTTCTCTGTTCGGGATGGGAAGA
>JAEXFF010000402.1 GCA_023400335.1 Bacteroidota bacterium | reverse complement strand
ACCATATCTTACCCGAAATGCAATCTTTCATAAAAGATTTGCAGCAAAGTACCACTTTGGAGAATGCTGAAAAAAGTTTAAGCCAACAGCCTGTACTGAACATGCTGAATGCCAAATACGTTATTATCGACCCGAATTCTGCTCCGATCTTAAATCCCTCCGCCCTTGGAAACGCATGGTTTGTCAGTGATTATCAACTGGTAGACACTCCGGACGAAGAAATTTTGAGCTTAAAAATGATAGACCCGGGAAAAACGGCAATCATCGGGAAAGATTTTGCAGAACAAGTAAAAGGAAAAACATTTTATCCCGATTCCACAGCAAAAATAGAACTACAGAAATATACTCCTAACCAATTGCAGTATAAGTCGCAAGCTGCTACAGAGCAACTGGCCGTATTCAGTGAAATTTATTACCCCAAAGGCTGGAAAGCCAGTATAGACGGGAAATCTGCTGAACTTTTCCGTTCCGATTATATATTGAGAGCCATGATTGTTCCTGCAGGAGAACACACCATCACTTTTGAGTATAAACCGGCCTCTTATTATGAAGGAGCTGTGATATCACGTATTTGTACGGGAATTCTGTTACTTCTGCTGCTTATAGCAATCGTCTTTGCTGTAAAAAAAAGACTGCAGGTTAAAAAACAGTCAGAACTCACAGCCAGTGTTTAAACATTTTCCCCGTATACACGCTTATTCACCGTCATTCATTTTACGTATCTTAAAATGAATAGCGGTAATAAACAAATTCATTACAGGAGAAAGCAGGTTAAAAAAACAATAAGGCAAGTAATCCAGTGTTGCCACTCCCAGTATTTTGGCCTGGGTAGCTCCGCAACTATTCCAGGGAACCAATACAGAAGTAACTGTAGCAGAATCCTCTAAAGCCCGGCTAAGTACTTCTGGTTTCAGGCCTTTTTCCTGATAGAGTTTCTGTAGCATTTTCCCGGGTACGACAATCGCCAGATATTGGTCGCATGCTGTCAGATTGAAAAATATACAGGTTAAAAGAGTAGAGCCTACTAAAGAAGTCTGATTTACAATAACTTTCAAGAAAGTTTCGGTTACTTTCTTTAAAAAACCACAGGCATCCATCACACCTCCGAATGTCAAAGCTGCTATAATGAGAAATACAGTATTCAACATTCCTTCCATTCCACCGGTCGAAAGTAGCCTGTCTACTTCCCCCACTCCGGTCTCCAGATTCATTCCTCCAAAAACGGACTGCATCAACAATTGATACTTATTCTGAAAATTTTGAGTTATCAGGATACGATCCAATAATTCCGGCTGGAAAATACAAGCAAACACTATACCTAAAACAGTACCGGCCAGCATAGCAGGAATAGGAGGCACTTTTTTTATAATAATTAAAATCAAAAGTGCAGGTACAAATAATAAGACCGGAGTTGTATTAAAAGTAGCGGCAATACCCTGTTTGATAAATTCTGTATTGATTTCAGCGCTGCTATTCACATGGAAAATACCGATTATACCGAAAATCAAAAGCGTAAGGATAAATGTAGGACCGGTTGTATATATCATATAACGGATATGGGTAAAAAGATCTGTACCCGCAATAGCAGGAGCCAGATTAGTTGTATCCGAAAGCGGAGACATTTTATCCCCGAAATAGGCACCTGAAATAACAGCTCCGGCAACTAAACCGGATGAAAGGCCAAAAGCATTTCCAATTCCGATAATCGCTACTCCAACCGTAGCAATAGTCGACCAGGAACTCCCCGTTGCCAGAGATACGATACCGCATAATATAACCGAAGCAAACAGAAAATAAGAAGGGTGCATAATGTCTACTCCGTAATAGATCATCATCGGTATTACTCCGCTAATCATCCAACTTCCACTCAATGCACCGATTAAAAATAAAATCAATATGGAGGGCATGGCAGCATGAATCGTATATAAAATTTTCTCTTGTATCGTCGCCCAACGTATCCGATTCCTCCACCCGATGATTCCGCCGATTGTTGCAGCAATAATCAAAGCTGTCTGATTTGCTCCTCCCAAAGCCTCTTCGAAATACATTACATTTAAAAACAACAACACAATTAAAACAATAACAGGAATGACCGATTGCAAAAATGTCGGATATTTAAAAACTGTCATCTAAATGAATTTAAAATGTAAAACGTTCATAAAGTTAAAAAAAGAAAGCTTTCAAACTTTACTATAAACCCTTATAAAGCCCACCCGAGACGTAAATGAAATTTTCAGTTCGCAAATTTATAATAATTTCAACCGCTACCCTATAGATACGGAATTCATCTGTTATAAAAAGTAGTATTTTAAGTATTTATAAATTTTATTCCGAATTTAAAACCTAACTTTGCAGCTATAAAAAGGCAGAATTAAAAAATTATTCAGATTGCTGTTATCGACAGTGAAATTTTCTTATATGGAAAGAAAAGATTTTGAAATTATGGCTCCGGTGGGTTCTTACGAATCTTTATCTGCAGCACTGCAAGGAGGAGCTGATTCGGTATATTTCGGAGTAGAAGGTTTAAATATGCGGGCTCGTTCTTCAGCTAATTTTACGTTAGACGATTTAGAAAAGATTGTAAGGCTTTGCAATAAGAAAAAAGTAAAAACTTACCTGACAGTAAATACCATTATCTATAATACTGAACTGCAAAAAATGCATGAAATTATAGACCGGGCTAAAAAAGCGGGTATAAGTGCGGTCATTGCCTCCGATATTGCTGCCATTCTTTATGCCCGTTCTGTAGGAGTCGAAGTACATATCAGTACCCAATGCAATATTACAAACTACGAAGCCGTCCGATTTTACGCCCAGTACGCAGACGTCGTAGTATTGGCCCGGGAAATGGATATGAATCAAGTTGCAGAAATTCATCGAAGAATTGAAGCAGAAAATTTAAAAGGTCCTCACGGACAACGTATGCGGATCGAAATGTTTGCTCACGGAGCGCTTTGTATGGCCGTGTCCGGCAAATGTTACCTCAGTTTACACGAAAAAAATGCCTCTGCTAACCGGGGAGCATGTTTTCAGATTTGCCGGAGGGCCTATACGGTGAAAGATAAAGACGAAGAAATCGAACTGGAAATCGATAATGAATATATTATGTCCCCCAAAGACTTATGTACGGTCGGTTTCCTGAATAAAATGATTGATGCAGGAGTCCGGGTTTTTAAAATAGAAGGCCGTGCCCGTCCTGCAGAATATGTTTTAACCGTATGCCGGTGTTACAATGAAGCCCTGAATGCATACCTTCAGGGAAGATATACCTCCGAAAATATTTCAGCATGGAAAACCCAATTGGCTACTGTGTTTAACCGTGGGTTCTGGGACGGTTATTATTTAGGAAAACGATTAGGGGAATGGAGTGAAGTATATGGTTCAAAAGCAAGCCGGAAAAAAATAGCATTGGGGAAAGTAACCAACTATTTTTCCAATTTGAAGGTAGGCGAATTCAGACTGGAATCTGCTGATTTACAAGTCAAGGATGAAATACTCATTACGGGAGAAACAACCGGAGTCATTGAAATGAAAGTCCCTGAAATACGAGTAGACCTAAAGCCGGTAGAAAAAATAGAAAAAGGAACTTTATTCTCCATGCCTGTTCCCCGGAAAATACGCCGGGGGGATAAATTATTCAAATGGGTTCAGACAACACCTGACCTCATGCAATAAATTCTTTTATCTCCCGGTCGTCAATTAACTTTTAGAACAAAAATGGCTTTTAATTCAGCAACACCTGAATTTTCCAGCCTTATTGCGGAAGGCCCAGAATGAATTCTTCCCTATTGTCCGGATGAATTACTTTAAATGCTGCGGTCGGATATGTCCCGGCAAAAGCCAGGGGAGAAGGACTTTTGCAGCAGGATTTCCTTTGAATTCCGATGCATTTAACTGACCGTTTTTTTCTTCCAGGCAGTCTATTTTTTTGTTCTTTCGCACGCCAGAACCAGCCATGATTCCAATGATAAGTGTATTCATTGTATTTCATACGTTCGGCAATGATGAAATTTTCCCAAAGTACCCCGGTATCGGTACGGCTTTCAGTTTGCCGGAAATCGTGAATCAATGTATTGCGAACATCATTGTCGAAAAAATAAATCTTTTTACTTTGTTTCCGTTCATTTCTGAGATTTCTGTCAAAAGAGGGCAGGCGAAAAATAACATAGCATTGTTCCAGCAAAAGAATATATTTTTCTACCGGTTCAGAATCTGTTCTGCAAAGCTGGCCCAATTCATGATATGATATCAGATTTCCCACACGATATGCCAGTACTTGTAATAAAAGGCGTTTTTCTTCGAGCAAACCGCGGTGATTCACCATCTCTCCGAATGAAAAAGGATACATACAGTATTTTGGCTTTACCGGAAAAGAATCAGCATTCTTTCCTACAGATCCTCATTAATTTACATCAGGCTTCCGACGAAATGCAAAGCATTAGAAGATTCCCTGCCTTTGGAAGGATATAGTCTTATTCTTTCCCCTTTATCTTACAGCTGATTTTTACAAAAAATTTATCAAAAAGAAAGGAATAATTGGGATAACTTTAAATTTAGTTCTATTTTTGAATCACTGTATCTTTATTTCATACAGGAAACATCTTTAAAGCCGGAGGATGAAGGAATAACAAACGTATAAATTAAAATGAAAGAACTAACGCGGGCAGAAGAACAGATTATGCAAGTCTTATGGGACTTGAAAAAAGCTTTTGTAAAAGAAATTCTGGATAAATTGCCTGACCCTAAACCAGCGTACAACACAGTTTCTACGATTGTCCGCATTTTACAGGACAAAGGTTTTGTCAGTCATGAAGTCTTCGGGAAAAGCCATCGCTATTTTCCCCTTATAGATAAAGAAACATACACTCACAAATTTTTGCGGAATTTTGTAGGTAACTATTTTGATAACTCTTTTTCCCGGATGATTTCTTTTTTTGCAAAAAAAGAAGATATTGATTTACAGGAATTAGACGAGATTTTGCAAAATATCAAAGATCATCCACAAGACTAATCTCTTCGTATGGCATTTATTTCCTATATCATCAAATCGGAAATTATTCTGTTTTTCTTATGGGCTTATTATGAATTAGTACTGAAGAAACAAACTGCTTTTCAACTCAACAGGATTTATCTGCTAGGAGCATTATTATTCGCAGTAGGAATACCTTTTATACACCTTTCTTACCCATTTC
>JAEXFF010000211.1 GCA_023400335.1 Bacteroidota bacterium | reverse complement strand
GCTTCCAGGATAATGACGGATTGGCCTTTGCTGACCACATCTCCCGGTTTAACTTGTATTTTAAAGATACTGCCTGGCATTGGAGCTTCTACTACCTTTCCGGTAATTGGTTCCTCTTTCTTTTCTTCTGTAACTTCCTTCTTTACTTCTTCCTCTTTATGCTGGGCTTGGTATCTGGCTTCTTTTTGACGGGTTAAGAAATTTTTAGCAACTTGTGGGAATAATTCCAGTAACAATACTTCTTTCTCGTTTTCTGCCAGTTTCACTCCTCCGGCTTCCGGTAAAGTTGGGTTGGGTTGCATTTGGTATTTGGACATATCGTACGGAATTTCCTCACGGGTACCGGCAATTTTCAAACGGAATTCCGGGTCAATGGGTACAGGGGTTTTACCGTATTCTCCTTTAACCAGATTTACAAATTGATTGGATACATTGCTGTACATGGGTTTGCCGGCTTTTAAATCAAGGGCACAGTTTACAGCCTGAGCACCTACAATTTGACTGGTAGGAGTCACAAGGGGCGGTAAACCTGCTGCCAGCCGTACAGTCGGGATTAATTCCATTGCTTTTTCCAGGATATCCATAGAATTCAGCTGTTTCAGCTGAGCTACCATATTACTGTACATACCGCCCGGTACTTCAGCTTTCTTTACGAGTTCATTCGGCTTCGGGAAATTGAAGTAAGCTTCGATCGCATGGCAGGCATTCAATAAAGCTTCTTCGTTATTGGATTTGGCCGCTTCGATCGCTTTGTCAAATTCTTTATCAACTTCAGCAGGTAGAGTATCAGTCAACGGATTGAACGGATTCGGGAATTGTTTCGTAGCATCTACGGCAGCCAATTCTTTCCGGATGTCGTATAATTCTTTATTGATTTTTGCTACCGCTTCCATATTAATATCGAGTTCCACTCCTAATTTTTTACAGAAAATGTAAATCAGCTCGATAGCCGGGGCACCCGTACCTCCGGCAAAATTCCAGATATTGGTATCTACGATATCTACTCCTTTAATAATAGACATTAATACAGCCCCTAAACCGTAGCCTGGTGTACAATGTGTATGGAAATCGATAGGAATAGATAAATTTTTCTTGAATAACGGAACTAATTCTGCAATTCTGGAAGGCTGAATTAACCCGCTCATATCTTTAATGGTGATCATATCTGCTCCCAAAGCAGCCATTTGTTTTGCTTTGTCCAGAAAATATTCATTTGTAAAAACAGGAGCCGGATTCTTTTTCCCTTTCATTTTATCCATAAAGCTGAGTTTAGGATATTTCGGGTCGATGGTGTAACAAACAGCGCAGTCTGCAACACCTCCGTATTTCTTTACATATTTGATGGTTGATTTTACATTGTTGACGTCGTTGAGAGCATCAAATATACGCATGATTCCTAACCCCGATTCGATAGAATTGCGGCAAAAACCATCGATGATTTCATCGGTATAAGGAGCATAACCAAATAGATTGCGGCCTCTGGATAAAGCCGTTAATTTAGAGGCATTTCCTACAGCAGCTTTGATTTTTTCCAAGCGGTCCCACGGATTTTCATTTAAATAACGCATAACTGAGTCGGGAACTGCTCCGCCCCATACCTCCATTGCATAAAAATTTGCATCTTTATAAAAAGGTAATACTCGGTCAATTTGTTGTTGCGTCATACGCGTAGCAAAAGAAGATTGCTGCCCATCCCGGAGAGTAAGATCTCTGATTAGTAGTTTTTGTGCCATGTTTTGCTATAATTTAAGTAAGTTAAAGTATAATTGAATTCATTCTATTTCGGATTCGCTTTTAAAGAGAATCTATTTTTATTTTAGGTTGTACAAACTTATTAAATAAAAATCAAATTTCGTATCAATTTCTAAGAAAATTATGGAAAAAAATCGTTATTTATTCCTCACAAAAGGAAGATGCTTATAATTTATAAGTTAATACCGATATTTTTTTACTTTTTTTTCATTTCTAACGTTTGTTTAGTTAAGTTTGTACTGTTTATGGGAAAAATTTAAATTTCTCGAGCGGTTTAGAAGGGTAAAAGAATTTATTTTTGATTTTTAATTTGAATATAGGCTTCTGACATTATGGAAAAAATAGCTGTATTTCCGGGATCTTTTGATCCTTTTACGATAGGACATGAAGAGATTGTGAGAAGGGGATTAAAAATATTTGATAAAATTATTATAGCGGTAGGGATAAATGCTCTTAAAAAAGAATTTCTGGATGTAGATTGCCGGGTACAGTTGATCCGGAAAGTTTTTGCGGATACCGGGCAGGTGATTATAGAACCCTATTCCGGATTAACGGTTGATTTTTGTAAGCAAATGGGAGCAAATATCATTATCCGCGGTTTACGGACAGCTGCAGATTTTGAGTATGAAAGGGCTGTCGGGCAAGCGAACCGCGCGATGGATTCGGAAGTGGAAACGATGTTTATCCTGACTTCCACCGAGCATACGTTTATCAGTTCCACGATTGTCCGGAATGTATATATGAATGGCGGAAATGTAGATCGTTTTTTGCCGGAAACGTTGAAAACCGAAGATCTCCGTAAATGTGAAAAATGGAATAGGTAAAACGTATGAAAAACAGGACAAAAATAAGAGTTACCGGAAGTATTATTGCTTTGGTAGCTCTCTTTTTTTTATGTGTTCCCGTTTATGTACGGGAGGCTTTAATACATTGGTATCCTGATATTTCGGATACTTATCTGTTCGAATCCCATACGGTGGCTAAATCCGATACCTGTTGGGAGTGGCCGTATGCAGCGGATTATAATATTGATACGTTGGATGGTGCGGATCAGGCCTTTTTAGCAGAATGGGGAACAGTGGCTTTTTTAGTTATACAAAAGGACAGTATTGTATACGAAGAGTATCGGGAAGATTGGACTCCACAGACTTTGTCGAATATTTTTTCTGCAACCAAAAGTATCGTCGGTATTTTGGTCGGAATTGCTTTGGATGAAGGGTATATAGGAAGTTTAGAGGATAAGGCCGGAAAATATTTACCGGAATTTCAGGAAGGAGAGAAGAGTAAGATTACAATACGAAATCTTTTGACCATGAGTTCAGGCTTGAATTGGGATGAAGCTTATACAGCGCTTTTTTCCAAGACCACCCAGGCTTATTACGGGGATGAAATCCGTCAGCTGGTGATGAATTTAAAGGCTGTTGAACCTCCGGGCAAAAAATATTCTTATAAAAGCGGGGACACCCAAATTTTATCTTTTATAGTAGAAGCCGCTACAGGACAAACGATCAGCAAATATGCAGAAGACAAGCTTTGGAAGCCGATGCAGGCCTGTAACGATGCCCTGTGGAATTTGGATAAAAAAGGGGGGGACGAAAAGTCGTATTGTTGTTTTAATTCCACTGCCAGAGATATGGCCCGTTTTGCCCGTCTAATGCTGCACAACGGGAATTGGAACGGGAGACAATTAGTATCAGAAGCTTATCTGGAAGAGGCTATGGCTCCGGCTGCATATTTGGAAAATGAATTTGGAGACGGGGCCCTGGATTATTATGGATTTCAGATTTGGATAATGCACTACCGGGGAATGCAATTTCCGGCTTTCCGCGGTTTGGGCGGTCAGTATATATTTGCTATTCCTCAGGAAAATGCCATTGTCGTGCGTTTGGGGCATAAGAGGAGCGATGTATATGACCGGGAGAAAACAATAGATATAGACGGCTATTTGGATATTGCCTTTAAAATTTTGGAGAATAGGCCCCGTTGACAATTGTTTGAAAGTTTTTTGAACGAAAGGTATAAATTTTTCTTCCCGGAAACGATAAAGTATTTTGCCAGTAAATGGAATGGGAATACTTGATTTTTGCACATCCGCATCTGTTTCCCTTGATCAGCGAGTTGTTTAGCAGATCCTGTTCCGGCATATATTATCTTTATTTGAAGGATTTGAACAGTACTTTAGGAGAAACCTTTAAATTGTAAAAAATAGAAAACTGCCGTTCAAAAGTCTCTGAAAAGCTGTTGAACGGCAGTTATGCTGGAGAATTATTTTTACCAGGCAAACATAGGTCTGGGTTTCATCATTGCATTCACTTCTTTCTTCACTTCTGCGATAACATTTTCATCGTCTATATGGGAGAGAATGCGGTCGATCATATCGACAATTACGGGCATATCTGCTTCTTTTAAACCGCGAGTAGTGATAGCCGGAGTCCCGACACGTAAACCGGAAGTAGAGAACGGAGTACGGGTATCAAAAGGTACCATATTCTTATTGATGGTAATATCGGCCCGGACTAAAGTATTTTCTGCCTTTTTACCGGTTAGGTCAGGGAATTTTGTTCGTAAGTCAATCAACATACAGTGATTGTCCGTACCTCCGGATACAACTTTATATCCTTTATCCATAAAGGCTTTTGCCATGGCTTTTGCATTTTTCTGCATCTGGATGGCATAGGCTGTATACGAATCGGATAAGGCTTCTTCGAAAGCCACTGCTTTCGCTGCAATGACATGCTCGAGCGGTCCTCCTTGTTGGCCGGGGAATACAGCAAAATTGATTACCTGGGACATCATTTTTATTTCTCCCTTTGGTGTTTTCAATCCCCAGGGATTCGGAAAATCTTTCGGTAATAAAATCATCCCTCCGCGTGGTCCGCGTAACGTTTTATGTGTGGTAGTGGTTACAATATGGCAATATTCAAACGGGTTGTTTAACAGACCTTTTGCAATTAAACCGGCGGGATGTGACATATCGCACATCAGCAATGCTCCTACCTTGTCAGCGATTTCGCGCATCCGTTTGTAGTCCCAGTCGCGGGAGTAAGCAGAAGCTCCGCATACGATCATTTTAGGATGGTGTTCCAATGCCAGTTGCTCCATTTCGTCATAGTCCACCAAACCCGTATCTTCTTTTACGTGATAGGGAACGGGATTATAATTTATTCCGGACAGATTTACAGGAGAGCCATGAGAAAGGTGTCCTCCATGGGCCAGGTCCAGACCCAGGAAAGTATCTCCCGGTTTCATACAGGCAAAGAAAACGGCAGCATTTGCCTGAGCTCCTGAATGAGGTTGTACATTGGCAAATTCAGCTCCGAATAATTTACAGGCTCGGTCTATAGCTAATTGTTCTGTCTGATCCACAATCTGGCAACCACCGTAGTAACGGGCTCCCGGATAACCTTCTGCGTATTTATTGGTAAGGCAGGAGCCCATGGCCTGCATTACTTCTTCACTCACAAAGTTTTCAGAGGCAATTAATTCTATGCCTTCCTGCTGACGCTGACATTCTTTTTCAATTAAATCGAATATTACTGTATCTCTTTTCATGACTCTATTGGTTTATAGAAAATTTTCTTCAAATTTAGAAGATTCCTTCGGACTTAACAAATTTTTCGACACTATTCTGAAAACGATTGAGGGTTCCTTCACAGACAGAAAACGTAAGGAAAACTCCCTGACACTCCACTTTAAACTGTCTTCTTCTTCCCTTTCTTCTTACGCTTCTTTCTTTTGTCCGTACGGACAGAAGAACATTTCCACGTTTTTCCGTTTTCTCATTTTTCTGTTTTTTCGTTTAAACTTTTACATTCAATTCGTACGGAAAGGGACTATTATAATGAGGAGAGATATTTTCTTGTTTTTATTTTTTATTACTTTTGTAATATCTTAAAAAACGAAATAACTATGGAAAATCCTTTTGAAGAAAAACAAGTAAAGCGGCCTACATTTCTGACCGTATTATGTATCCTGACATTTATAGGAAGCGGATGGGGAATTTTATCTGAACTCTTTTCTTTGATAACTTCCGGTATGGTAAATCAAAATGTTCAGATGGAACAGTATTCGCAGGCCATAGATCAATTGTCTGATTCTGCAGCCTCTTCCTCTTTTCTTTCTAATTTATTGAGTTCTTCCCAGGAAGTAGTACAAGCTTCCATGATGTATAGCAAACAAATTGCTATCTGTGGTTTGATTTTGAGTATTGTCAGTTTAACCGGGGCAATTCTGATGTTCCGTTTAAAACGGATTGGTTTTTGTTTTTATACCGCTGCACAGGTATTGATGCTGGTTGTTACTCCTCTATTTATCGGTTTTTCGTGGGTGGCTATGGCGGGGGTGATATTCTCCGGAATACTTGCTCTTATTTTTATTATTATGTACGCTCTGAATTTGAAGTATATGAGATAAGATAAAAAATCTGAACAGTCGGTTTTTTAATGGAATAAAAGGTTATCGTTATAAATCAAGAACGATAACCTTTTTCGTTTTTTATTTCATCCAGACATTCAGGATTTCCCCGATATACATTTTGTGCATGGGTTTATTTTTCCATTCTGCTTTCACTTCCGGGTTCTGAATGGCCTCCGGAGTGAGAGAGGGGGTGGCTAATTTCCGGCATTCAATAATTAACCAGGCTTCTTTAAAAGCTTGATTACCGGAAGGAAGAGTAAAGGGATGGAGATCAGTAGCCTTTATTTTCTCAAAAGCTGTTCCGGAATTTTTACTACAATAAGTGAGGGCATCTTTGAAATTTTCGCCATAAAAAGAAAGCGTATACGTATTCTTTTCTTCCAGTAACGGAGCTATGTCCCCGTAGGGGTGGATAAAGGAAAAAGATACGGGTAAACTGTATACATAGCCCAGACCGCCCCAACTGCCGGTATTCATATTAAATAAAGTACGGTCCCCAACAGTAATGAGCATCCAGTCTTCAGAAAGCATTTGTATAATATTTCCGGGTATCTGTTCCGGTTTTATTTGCTTATAACCTGCAAGGGTTTTACTTTCAGTAGGAGTTATCGGTTTGCTTTTGCTGGGCTTGGCAACCGGCACATTCAATATTTCTGCTGTTTCAAAAAATATTTTGTCCACCATATCGATCGTACTGATCCGGAATCTGCTCGGAAGACGGCGTAAATTATCCTTGTTTTTCGTCAGGGCATATTCATCAGCTATCCAGGTTTCTGCCGTGTGTTTTTCCGGTGTGTCAGAAGAAGAAACCTGATGATAGTAGACAATGTGAGAAATCTGAATTTTGCATTGTCCGGCGGTGCAGGTAATAATG
>JAEXFF010000295.1 GCA_023400335.1 Bacteroidota bacterium | reverse complement strand
CAATTACGGCAATGCCATCTGGTCCGATGCTTTAAACCGGATCGGACGAAAACCGTTTAGCCTCGCTCCTTTTGCTACCAGTCTGAAACGGACTTTAAAAGCAAAACGCGATAGCGTCTGGAACGATTCGACTTTCCGCTCACTCTTTATCAATGCCGACAGCGTGAAAAAAGCCAACACTTACCGGGACGCAAAACGTACTCTTTATCACGATAATTTTGCCGAATTAAAACAAATCTGGACGCAGGAAGTAAAAGACATACACAATGATTTCGACACCCTTCCTACTTTTAATAAAAGTTATACAAACTATCTGTATCCTATTCCCCTGCCGGAGGGAAAAGTCATCGCCTATAAAAAAGGCTTACGGGAAAGCGGAGCTTTTGTCTTACTGGACGGGGAAAAAGAAAAAATACTTACCCGAAGCGGGACACTGGAGGACACCAAGTTTATTTACCACGACAATAAACTGGTGTGGGCAGAATACCGGCCTAACTTTCGCTGGGAACACGGAGGCAAACAATGCCTGACCAGTTACGATCTTCGCAAAGGCAAATACCGTTATCACAAAAGTCCGCACAACCGCTTTTCTCCCTTTACCGTAGGAAAAAACTGGGGAGCTATTGAAATAGACGAAGAAAATCAGGCGTCTCTCGTTATTCTGGATTCCCGGATGAAAACCGAACTCCAACGCATCAAAGCCCGGAAAGACGAGCTTTTCATCCATCCTTCGTATGCAAACGGGAAAATTACGACAATTGTCCAGAATACAACCGGAGTTCACCTGGAATCCATCGATCTGCAAACCGGAAAAAGGGAGGTAGTCATACCCGGAATGTGGTATGAAATGGACAATCCGATCCAACAGGACAGCATTTTATTATTCAGAGCTTCTTTTAACGGGAATAATTCTTTTTACCTGAAAAAAGCAGGGGAAGACACCTTGCGCAACATTCTCAACGCCCGCTACGGGGTCCGTTTCCCTCATTTTAATGCCAATGGGAATATCCTTTATTTTTCATTTTACACCGCAGACGGGTACAAACCCGCCCGGATAAAAGCAGACCGTTTTACAAATCTCCCATTGGAAAAAACTTATTTCCGCCTGGCAGATTCCCTTAAAAAAAGAGAAAACTGGCAATTGCAACTGGATAACGATTCGACTTTCGATTCCCGCAGATACCGGAAATTTACCCACCTTTTAAATTTTCATAGCTGGGGTCCCGTGTATATCGATCAATACGAAGGGGAAATCGACGGAGGCATTATCGCCTATTCCCAGAATAAATTAAGTACTCTCTCCTTAGCCGCCGGTTATATTTTCAATTCCGACTACCACAAAGGCGCATGGATGGTAAACGCCGCCTATAAAGGCATATGGCCGGTTTTCAGTCTCGACTTTAAATCCGGACGGGACAAAAATTCTGCTCTGGGAACAGCCCGTAATCTTCAAACAGGGAAGTTAGACACCTTAGAAATACGAAGCCGGTTTTACCGCACTAAAGGAGAATTGACGATGCAACTTCCCTTCAATATCTCCAGAAAGAATTACAGCCGTTATATTACCCCGTATGTACGCTATAAAATAGAGGCGATTTCCGATATCAGTCCTAAAGCCTATTTCCGCTATACCCAAATAAACGACACTTTGTATTATGCTCCTGCAACCCCGGGTTCTTACCGGCTCTCAGCTTCTTCTAATTATTACCAGCTGATGGAATACGGCCTGATGTTCGGGAATCAGACCTACATGACGGTACAGGAAATACACCCGCGCTGGGGACAAATCCTGCAAGGCGGCTATGCACATACTCCCTGGAAAAAAATGGATTTAGGACACGAATGGTGGGTAGCCGGACAGTTTTATTTTCCCGGATTCGCCGTCAATCATTCCATCGGTATTTACAGCGGTTATCAGAACCGGCCGAAAACCGGATATTATGATAAAAAGATACTTCGTCCCCGAGGGATCGATATGTACGGCTATGAATTGACAACTCTGCGTACCAACTACAAATTACCGCTCCTTTTCCCGGACCAGCACATTACTTCTGTGCTTTATGTAAAGCGAATCGATGGCGGCATATTTTTTGACATGGGGCACGATAAAATGTTGAGAGGAGCCCGGAATTATTATTCGTACGGTATCGAACTCAATGCCGGACTTCAACTTTTCCGCTTGCCATTTCCGATTACTCTGGGAGGCCGGTTCGGATACGAAACACAACATAAATCGTTATTTGCCAATTTATTATTTAATATCGGATTTACGATTTAAAAATGGGTAAATGCACATATGTAAAAATGGGCAGCTGTGTAAATGTTTGATAGAAGGGAAAGGGAGAAGAATAAACAGGTGATGAACTTTTTAAAGAGAAAATAAAGGCAAACCTTTTATAAAACGATTGCATTTATTATATTCGTAACGATTAAAATCCCGGAAATGCTATTAAAAGAAATCGTTGGTCTGCTGGAAGCTTCACTAGTATATGGGGAACAGCACCTGAATAAAGACATAAAAAAGGCTTTTGCAGCCGATCTGATGAGCGACGTTTTACGCCTGAACACAGAAGATATGATTTTAATCACCGGTATGGCCAATCTTCAGGTGCTCCGCACAGCTGAAATGTCTGATATCTGTTATATCCTCTTTGTCCGGAACAAAAAAGTAACTCCCGAAATGCTGGCACTCGCCCGGGAGAATGGGATTGCTGTACTGCAATGCAGACAAAGTATGTTCAAGGTCTGCGGGGAATTGTATAAAGCCGGATTAGAACCAGTGTTTTGATATGATGGAATTTAATTTCAATATAGAAGGAGGTAATTTTTCGCGGGCAGGTATGGCTTCCAGTGAAATCAAAAAAATACTGAAGCAACTGAATGTCGACAGTAATTTGATTAAACGCATTGTCGTCGCCCTTTACGAAGCGGAAGTAAACGTAGTGGCACACGCCTGGGAAGGAAATATACAGGTACATATCCGTACGGATGCCATTGAAATAACAGTGGCAGACAAAGGACCGGGGATTCCGGATATTAACCTGGCCATGCAGGAAGGCTATTCCACGGCTTCCCCGGAAGTACGGGAAATGGGGTTCGGAGCTGGAATGGGATTACCGAACATGCAAAACAACTGCGATAAACTTCAGATAGAATCGGAAATCAATGTCGGTACAAAAGTAACGATGCTTACCTATCTGAAACCCCAATAAAAACGGACTTAACCGGCATAAGGGGAAAAGACTGAGAATGAAATGAAGGGAGAAGCTTTTTATCATGCACTGAAAATTATGGATACCGTTTGCACGGGATGTACTCATTGTATGCATTTGTGTCCGACCGCCGCTATCCGCATCAAAAACGGGAAGGCTTCTTTAAATGAAGCCGCCTGTACCGACTGCGGCATGTGCCTGAAAACCTGCCCGCAACAAGCCATCATCGTAGAACAGGACGATTTCAGCCAGATCTTTAAGTTTTCCTACCGTATCATTTTGCTGCCCACCGTTCTGATCGGCCAATTTCCCGAGGATATAACAGAGGAACAGATCTTTTCGGAATTGCACAATATGGGATTTCACTATGTGATGGAAGTCGATAAAGCGACTGAAATACTCTCCGAAGAAACCCGGAAATACATGGAGAAAAATTCTCATCTCCGCCCGTTTATTTCAAATTCCTGCCCGGCCGTTATCCGCCTGATTCAGGTTCGTTTTCCTTCCCTGATCGATCACATTATCCGTTTAAAGCAAGTAATGGATATTGCCGCCATCTATGTCCGGAAAAAATTTATCGACAAAGGGATTCCGGCTGAAGAAATCGGTGTTTTCTTCGTCACTCAGTGTGCTGCCAAAATAGCCGCCATTAAAAGTCCGGTGGGCGAAGAAAAATCTTCGGTTGACGGAGTCATCAATATGGATTTTATATACAACAAAATCTTATTAGCCATCAATAAGAACAAAGATAAACCCATAGACAAAGTACCGGAACAATATCACTTAACTCCCGAATCTATACAATGGACCCTTACCGGCGGGGAAGCTTCCCGTTATCAGGGACGTTGCCTGGCTATAGACGAAATCCACAATGTCATAGAAATTCTGGAAAAACTGGAAAATGACGAAATTACAGACATCGACTTTTTGGAATTAAGGGCCTGCGATCATTCCTGTGCCGGAGGAGCCCTGACGATCAATAATCGTTTTCTGACCATAGAACGCTTACAGAAAAGGATGGAAAATTACGTCAAAAATAATTATCATACCGTCAATAAAATGCCCCAATACCGGGATTTTCTGAATGAACAAATCCGGCTGACAGGAAAAATACTTCCCCGTTCTATTGAAAAATTAGACGAAAACATGCTGGTGGCCATGGAAAAAATGGAAAAAATCAACCGTATTATGAAAGTATTGCCTCAAATTGATTGCGGAGCATGCGGTACCCCCTCCTGCCATACCTTGGCTCAGGATGTCGTCCAAGGAAAAGCAAAACTCAACCAATGCGTATTCATGCAGAAAATTCTTACAAAAGAAGGTCTGATCACCCCGGAAGAATCGATGGAACTTTCTGCTAAAGTATGGGGAGAGGAAAAATTTAATAAATAAATACCTGCATAATTAAACAATAATCTATACAACTCAAACTACCCTCTGTATGAAAGTAAAGGACATGATTGAAAAATTAAATCTGAAAGTTTGTAGCGGAGCTTCAGGCCTGGACCGGGAAATTAAAGGAGGTTATACTTCCGACCTACTGAGTGACGTTATGGGAAATGCCCGGGAAGGGAATATCTGGATAACACTCCAAACCCATAAAAATATTATGGCTATTGCTTCCCTGAAAGAATTGTCGGCCATCATACTGGTAAAAGGATATACTCCTGAAGAAGATACGGCAGCTGAA
>JAEXFF010000232.1 GCA_023400335.1 Bacteroidota bacterium | reverse complement strand
GGGTAACTCCATCCGGTTGGGTATGCGACCGTTGCCCTTATCTGGTAGAATTTGATAATTACGGGATAAGTTCGCATCCCGGGGTAGCTAATATTTCAGAACATTTTGTTTGGGGATATGACGAAATCAGTTGGTTTTATAAACAACCGGAGGCTTATCGGAATGAATTTTTGATTTATGCGGATCAGTATATAGAAAGGGTGGATCCGGTTGGGTTTATAGAAATGCCCGGAAGCCGGGTGGTGACTTTGGAAAATGGAAATACGCGTTACCGGGCCAATAGGGTAAGCGAAAGTTTACCTTCTGCACAATCACAGGAAGAAACCATTAAAGCGATTTGGACGGAATAAAACAGCTGTAAAGCTAAAATGTAAATTAAAAATAGTCTGTTGAAGATATGAGAATCAGAGAAATAATTGTTATCAGTTTAGGGATGGTCTTTTTATGCGGAAGTTGCACTTCCGCTTCGGAAAAGGCCTGGCAATTTGACGGAGGTATCAGCCGGCCGGTGTTGGAAAACTATTTAGGCCGGGCTGTAACTATGGCTGAATTTTTGACAGTTGATCCTTTTTGTAATGATGGAGCATATCCGAATAAGGAAGACGATATCCGGCTGATCAAAAATACAGGAGCTAAATTTATCGGCCGTTCTATTTACCGCTGGGGAGGGGAACAAGTGTTAAATGATCCGGCTTTTTGGCGGGGAGCCCGTCAATTGATTGAAAAAGTACATGCTTTTGATAAAGACGTCATTTTTCAGGCCGGAACTTTTGAAGCGGTTACCCGGGAAGTGAACCTGCTTAGAATTCCGGATTGGGTTTTTATAGCGTTGGGTTTGCCGGTAGAGGAGCGGAATTTTTCGTACGAGATGATGTTAAATCCCGAAGGTAAATACGTCGGATTGTGGGGGGAAGGGAGTAGTGTACCGGATATTACCCGTGTCGAAACCCAGTTGTGGTTTATGTATCTGATCGGTTCTTACATTCAAATCGGATGTGAAGCTGTTCATTTAGGACAAGTGGCTTTAATCGGGATGAATGATCCGGATTTCGAGACCTGGCAGAGCTTTTTGAAAAAGGTTCGGGATTATGCCCGTCAGCACGCCCGTCGGCATTGGGTGCTCTTTGATGCTCATACTCCGTCGGGAGGTATGTTAGCGGGGGGAGTGAGTCTGCTGGATTTTAATTCTTTTCCGTTACGTATTAAAGAAATTCCGGAAAAACCGATGGAAGGCATGCTGGAAATGGGGCATTTGGATGCTTTGTACGGAAGAAGCCTGGGGTGTATTACGCCCTCCGGCTGGAGTTGCGAAGCTTTGCCTTATTTAGTAGAATTTGATAATTTTGGAATAAGTGATCATCCCGGGCTTGCAAATGTAAAAGATCATTATGTGTGGGGATATGATGAGATCACCTGGTTTTATTTACAGTCCTCTGCTTACCGGCAGCAATGGTTGAAATATGCTTATGATTGGCTGAGGGAGAATGATCCGAATGGGCATCTGGAGATGCCTGTGGCCCGTGTGATTTCGACCGGAAATTCCGCAGATCCCAAGACATGCAGGGGGAATACTCCCAGTGAAAAATGTCCGCAGGGAATGGGGGTTGAGGAGACTATAAAAACTTTATGGAATCGTAAATAAATTGTAAATCCTGAAAAAGCTTTTTTCTTTTGGATACCCGGAACAGTATCGGATTGAAAAGCTTTTTCAGGATATGATGTCAATTTTTCATTTAAAGGGGGATAGTCGAGTCTTTTATCTTTTTACGGTAGTCGCTGGGTGTAAATTGCATTTTTTCTTTAAATACGCGGTTAAAATTCGAAATATTATTGAACCCGCATTCATAACATATTTCTGAAACGGAATGATTCGTTTCCATGAGCATTTTAGTTGCTTTTTTTACCCGGTAGTTATTGAGATAATCCCAAAACCGGTGTCGTGTACGTTGTTTAAAGAATCGGCTTACAGAAGAAGGGGACATCCCGATTAAAGCTCCGATTTGTTCCAGCGTTATTTTTTGCTGATAATGACTTTCAACATATTGCATAATTTTATTAATGCGCCGGCTTTGTTGTATCGAAATCTCTCCACAGTCTTCCAGTTTTGCCGGGATAAGAACCCTCTGATTTTCCGATACAGCTAATTCGTTCAGAATTTCGAAAAAGAGAATTACGCTGCTGAAATCTTTCAGTTCCACCAATTTATACAGTTTTTCTCTCACACTGGCCGTTGCTTTTTCCGAAAACTGAATTCCTACAGCAGCTTTTTCCAGTAAATTTTTTATATCCCTGAATTGATGAGTATTTAAAATATCAGAATGCAAAAGATTTTTCCCGAATTGAATAATAATTCCTTCACAAACAGTGTCTTTGTAATCCTCTCCTCTTTTATAGCAATGTAAAACATCCGGTCCGATTAACGATAAGTCCGATTTCCCGAAGTCTTCGACAAGATTTCCGACAGTCCTTTTCCCGCATATATGTTCCATCAGACATAGTTCGTATTCGTCGTGGAAGTGCAAGGGAAAATTCAACCGGTGATTCGGATGATACCTGATCCAGAATAAACTATTTTTTTCGAGGGGTGTTATTTCTTTTAGTACATATTTCATAGAAAAACTTTTATACAAATATAATGTCTCAATTGCTCATAGTCAATAGTTTTAACAAAAAATAGGTTTCAATATTTTATTGGTTTCTGTCATTATTTCATTAGTTTGTTGACTAAATATCTTGTATTATTGTCTTACAAAGAAAAAGAGTGCGGAAGTATCCGGGCAAAAGTGGGACAGGGGGGGATGGCCTTGAACGGTGTGATTAAAAATAAGAATGATGAAAAATAAGTTTTGGAATATCGTATTCGTAAGTTGTATCGGCTGGGGAATTTTAACCGCCTGCCGGGAGGAAACCGGTGTCGGAAAATATGTAGATCCGAATATCGGGGGAGTGGCGCCTTTGTTGACGACGGTTGTACCTCAGGTACATCGTCCCCATTCTATGGTAAGGATTTATCCCTTGACAGAGCCCCGTTTAAATGACAGATATTTATCGGATCATTTGTATGGTATTACTTTAAATATGCCCCGTTACCGTCTGGGAGAGGTTACTTCTATAATGCCGACGGCGGGAAAGCTAAAGACCGGATTTAAAGAGAACCGTTCGTTTTACGATCACGACCGGGAAATATTGCATCCGTGGAAACACAAAGTGTTTTTGGAAGATTTTGGTATAGAGGCAGAGTGGACAACTACAGAGCAGACTTGTCTTTTCCGTTTTAATTATCCTCAGGGGCAGCCGGCTAACGTACTCTTTCGTATTCGGGGAGAAGGAGAACTGAACATCGAAAACCGTCAGGTTGTCAGTGGCTGGGAAGCTGTAGAGTATGCTCGTCAGTATTTTTATGCGGAAATAGATCAACCTTATGCAGCAGCAGGGACCTGGAAAGAAAAGAATATTCGGGATTCCCTGAATGTAAAAGGAAAAGATATCGGAGGATGGTTATGCAGCGGGTCTTTGGCAAAAGCTGAAATCCGGGTTGGAATCTCTTTTATCAGTGTAGAGCAGGCCAGGAAAAATCTGGAGCGGGAGACCAGGGGAAAAACATTTGAAGAGGTGGAAAAAACCTCTCGTCGGATATGGGAAGAGGCCTTGTCAAAAATTAAGGTCGAAGGGGGGAGTGAACGGGAGAAAAGAATTTTTTATACCTGTTTATACCGTACATATGAGAGAATGGTGAACTTTTCAGAGGATGGGCAGTATTACAGTGGTTTTGACCGCCGTATACATGAAGATAAGGGCCGGTCTTTTTATAATGATGATTGGATATGGGATACTTACCGTAATTTGCATGCTTTAGGAATGATATTGGAGCCGGACCGGAAAGCGGATATGCTTCAATCTTATGTTGAAATGTATAAACAATGGGGGTGGATGCCTAATTTCCCCGAGTTGACAGAATGGAGCGGAGATTGGGTGGGTTCCTGGGCGGCTGTTTGGAAAGGTGAACCCATGATTGGGAATCACACTGCCAGTTTGTTTGCAGAAGCTTATCAAAAGGGAATCCGGAATTTTGATCTGGAGAAAGCTTACGAAGGTATACGTAAAAATGCCTTGGAGGGAACTATGGTTCCCTGGCGTTCCGGACCGGCAAGTGAACTGGACCGTTTCTATGCCGAGAAAGGGTATTTCCCGGCCCTGGCGCCCGGAGAAGATGAGCCTTACGCTTATGTAGATCATAAATGGGAAAAAAGGCAGGCGGTATCCGTTACTTTGGAACAAAGTTATGACGACTGGTGTCTGGCCCAGTTAGCAAAGGCAGTGGGAAAACAAGAGGATTATAAAATGTTGATGAAACGGTCCCGGAATTATCTCAATCTTTGGAATGCAGCTATCGGATATTTTGCTCCTAAAAATGAAAAGGGTGAGTGGATAGAAAACTTTGACCCGCAATTATGTGACGGGTTTGGTGCAAGAAGTTATTTTGCCGAAGTAAATGCCTGTGTACATGTTTTTCATGTGCAGCATGATATCCCGGCTTTGATTAAGCTAATGGGAGGGGACAAAAAATTTGTAAAGCGTTTGGATGAAGTGTTCAATGAACCATCGGTCATTGATAAATGGCAATTTATGGGACGGATGCCGGATGCTACCGGACTGCATGGAATGGTCCCTGTCGGAAATGAACCGGCTTTCCATATCCCTTATCTGTATAATTATGCCGGTGCTCCTTGGAAAACCCAGTACCGTACACGGCAGCTGGCAGAATTATGGTTTGATGACCGGCCTGGCGGCCTGCCTGGGGATGAGGACGGAGGAGCGTTGTGTGCCTGGTATGTTTTTACGGCTATGGGTTTTTATCCGGTAAATCCTGTTTCCGGAGAATATGCGATCAGTAGTCCGGTTTTTCCCCGCGTAGACATCAGCTTACCGGACGGAAAGACTTTTACTCTCCTGGCAAAAGGATGCTCCGGAAAATGTAAATATATACAAGCTGCCCGTTTGAATGGCAAATTATATAACCGGGCTTTTATTTCTCATGCCGATATTATGAAAGGCGGGGTGCTTGAATTAGAGATGGGAGAAACGCCTAATAAGCAGTGGGGAACTGAAAATTCACAAGGGAAGAGCTGAGGAGATAATCGGTTGCAATTTAGGGGAGTTCTTGCAATGAAAGTAGTAAACTCCCTGTTTTATGATGGATGAGTTTAAAAGGGAAGCAGAAGAGCAATAGAAAAATTCCAGATTGTCTTTTCTGTTCCCTTTTTGTTTTTTGTTTTTTCTTTTTGTCCCTATGATAATTATCGTTAATTTTACAGTCGCGAAATTTAAAACGTTTTCAAAATAGAAAATAATAAATCATAAGGCATGGCAACAGAAAAATTTTTATGGAGGCATATCGGGCCTCGTCCTGAAGACATCGATGAGATGTTAAAGGTTGTCGGGGTGCATTCTTTAGAGGAATTGATTGAACAGACAGTTCCTGAGTCTATACGATTAAAGGGGAACTTGGATTTACCCGCACCGCTTACTGAAGCTGAATTTTTTAACCGTATCCGGGAAGTGGCTGCAAAAAATAAGATTTATCGGTCTTTTATCGGGCAAGGATACTATGATACTATATCTCCGGCTGTGATTATCCGGAATATCTTGGAAAATCCGGCTTGGTATACATCCTATACTCCTTATCAGGCAGAGGTATCTCAGGGACGTTTGGAAGCTTTGTTGAATTTCCAGACAGTGATATTGGAGTTGACAGGAATGGAAATTACCAATTGTTCTCTATTGGATGAGGCAACGGCTGCAGCTGAAGCGATGCAAATGATGTTTGCCTTGAGGAACAAGGATAAGAAAAAGAGTGGTGCCAATAAATTATTTGTAGATAATCAGGTGTTCCCTCAGGTAAAAGATGTTTTGATTACCCGTTCAGCTCCATTCGGTATAGAGTTGGTATATGGGGATTATGCCTCTTTTGAGTTTACGCCGGAAATATTCGGTGCTATAATACAATACCCTGCAGCAGACGGGCAGGTACGGGATTATAAAGCGTTTGTTGACAAAGCACATGAAAACGGAGTTTTGGTAACAGCGGATGCTGATATTATGAGTTTAGTATTATTGACACCTCCGGGAGAATGGGGAGCAGACATTGCAGTCGGTTCCACACAGCGTTTCGGAATCCCTATGGGATACGGTGGTCCCAGTGCTGCCTATATGGCTACCCGGGAAGAATACAAACGGAATATACCGGGGCGTATCATTGGGGTGACAATTGACGCACAGGGAAATAAAGCTTTACGACTGGCTCTGCAGACCCGTGAACAGCATATTAAACGGGAAAAGGCTTCTTCTAATATTTGTACGGCCAAGGCTTTGGATGCTACGATGGCTGGTTTTTATGCTGTTTATCACGGAAAAGAAGGTCTGGAAAGAATTGCCAAACACATTCATTCTGCAGCAGTTATCCTGGCTGAGGAAATACAGAAATACGGTTATACGCTTAAAAATGAAAAGTTTTTCGATACACTCCGGTTCAATTTACCCAATGGGGTAAAGGTGGAAGATATCCGCGATCGGGCATTGGAAAAGAAAATCAATTTACATTATAGTGATTGTTGCTGTGGCGGAGCTGCAGTGGGGTTGTCTACTGACGAAAAGATTAACGAAGCTGAAATCAATACTATTATCCGGATTTTTGCAGAAGCTGCAGGTAAAAAGGCGGAACATGCTGAATTTTTGGATGAACGGACGGTGTTGGATCCGGAGATGATCCGGGACGATGATTTCCTGAATGAACCGGTATTTAAATTATACCATTCTGAGACGGCCATGATGCGTTATATGAAAAATCTCGAAAGAAGGGATATTTCTTTGGCTACATCCATGATCTCTTTAGGATCTTGTACGATGAAACTAAATGCTGCTGTTGAAATGTTACCTTTATCCTGGCCTGAATTTGGAGCCATACATCCTTTTGTGCCTGTATCTCAGGCAGAGGGATATCAGCAAATGATACAGGAAACGGAAGCCATGCTGGCAAAAGTAACCGGTTTTGCCGGTTGCAGCTTACAACCGAATTCCGGGGCTGCCGGTGAGTATGCTTCATTGATGGTAATTCGCCAATATCATATTTCCAGGGGAGAAGCGCATCGTAACGTAATGCTGATTCCGGCTTCTGCCCACGGAACGAATCCGGCTTCCTGCACTATGGCTGGTTTTAATTTATTGGTTGTAGCGAGTACTTCTGAAGGGAATATCGATGTTGAAGATTTCAGGACAAAAGCGGTAGCCCATAAAGATCAACTGGCAGGAGCCATGATTACTTACCCCTCTACTCACGGTATTTTTGAAGAATCTATCAAAGAATTGGCAAAGATTGTCCACGAAAACGGTGGGTTACTGTTTATGGACGGGGCCAATATGAACGGACAATGCGGTTTGACAAGTCCAGGCACTATCGGAGCAGATATCTGCCATTTGAATCTGCATAAGACGTTTGCCATGCCTCACGGAGGAGGAGGTCCGGGGGTAGGCCCGATTTGTGCAGCAGCTCATTTAGTGGACTTTTTACCGACCCATTCCGTTGTAAAAACCGGTGGAGATAAAGGGATACATGCTGTTGCGGCTTCTCCTTACGGGTCCGTAAGCTTAATACCTATTACTTACGGTTATTTGTTGATGCTGGGAGGTGAAGGATTGAAAATGGTTACTCAGATGGCCATTCTGAATGCGAATTATTTGGCATCTTCTTTTGAAAAACTTGGGTTTAAGATTTTGTATAAAGGTAGTAAAGGCCGCGTCGGGCATGAAATGATATGGGATTGTACGTCTTTTAATAAAGAATACGGAATATCAGATCTGGATATTGCCAAACGACTGATGGATTTCGGTTTCCATGCTCCTACCTTGTCTTTCCCCGTTCACGGTACTTTAATGGTAGAACCTACCGAAAGTGAACCGAAAGAAGAATTGGACCGTTTTATCGAAGCGCTGAAGACGATACGGGATGAAATTCTGGAAATAGGAGAAGGTAAGGCTGACAAAACGGATAATGTCTTGAAAAATGCTCCTCATACCCATAAGGTGCTGACTGCTAATGAATGGACACATGCTTATCCGCGCAGTAAAGCAGCTTATCCTTTGTGTTGGGTGGCTGAAAATAAATTCTGGCCGCAAGTGGGACGTGTAGATGATGGTTATGGGGACCGGAATTTGATTTGTTCCTGTCAAGCTCTTTATGAAGAAGCTGATATATAGTTAAAGTAGCGGTTGCGAACGCAACAGTATACGGAAAACGTCCGGAAAGATTGTTTAAGGCATAGATTTATGCCCCTTTAGAGGGCATGAGTAAGACAACAGGTATCGTGCCCCGAACATTCTTTCCGGACGCTTCTTTTGGAAGTCCGGTATCCTCCTACTTCCTCTGTGGTAAATATTTCAGGCGTTTTTTGTAAAAATGATCAGAGGGATTGTTTTTTACGGAATAAAGAAAAGTTTACGCTTCCGTATTTCCGTTTTTCGTAAAAATAGGGCAATGCCGAATAATCTACAGATGCCGGGTGTTCTACAACGGCAATGCCTGTTTCTGCCAGTAAATCGTTTTCAAAAATGCATACCGGAACTTGTCCTATGTCAGGAAGGTTATAGGGAGGATCAGCGAATATAAGGTCAAATTGCTGTCCTTTCAGTTTACGGCAGGCCAGAAATGTATCTGTTTTATAAACTTTCATGGCAAGGAAGCCTAATTCTTTGGACATCCGTTTGATAAAAGCAAAATGATTATAGTTTGATTCGATTGCAATAATTTCGCTCGCTCCCCTGGAGGCAAATTCATAACTGATGCTGCCCGTACCGGAAAACAGATCCAGAACGGTGATTCCTTCAAAATCGATGTAATTACTCAATACATTAAATAGATTTTCTTTTGCAAAATCCGTAGTCGGACGAGCTGTGAAATTTTTGTCCGGAATGATTTGCCGGCCTTTGTGTGAACCGCTGATTATTCGCATACATCTATATTTAGAAAATGGACAAAACAGGAACTGTTTAATTTTTCATCGTTCAACAATCGGTTGAGACGGGTATCTTTTAGAACCGAGAGATTCGGGATATACGTGTTTAAGGTGTGGAATAGTTTCGGATCATTTACCAGTTCTCCGGAAATAGTTGTTTGTACCGTATCTTTATTGACTGTCATTCGTTTTAGGCTGTTCAATATATGAAACACGATATCAGGAATGGAACGGTAGGAGAAAGTATTGAATAAGACGATTTTTTTATTGCGTATAAATAAGAGGTCAAAATAGCGGTTTTGAATATCGACAAAAAGGTATTCCTGTTGAAAAACAGCTGCTGCAAGCGAATGGACAATAAAAGGATAAGCGTGATTTACCATGATGGCTGCAGGGAAATGCTCTTTCAGGAAAGTCAAAAATTGGACAGGATGGGATTCTACAAAATAACTTTCCGTGTGAGAAAGGCTATGGGCGAGGAATTCCTCTTTTTTTTCAACAGGAAAGCAAAGCCGGTATAATTCAGCCACCTGATCTTTATGGAAAGCAGAAGCAGGAATTAAGGTCTTTTCTTGTGTACAAAACAGAAGATAAACTTTCTGGTAAGGTAAATTCAGAATTTCTTCAGTAGTCAGTATTTGATGAATTTTTGAGAAGCTTTCTATACGGGATTCCGGGCGATAAGTCTGGTGAGAGAATACCAGTAACTGACCGGATCTGTCGTGTATGCAAAATGAAAGTCCATCCGTTGCAAAACGGATGGACAAACTATATTGAATCGAATTCTCTTTTACAAAATGTTTATCTGAATGATATAAATTTTGCATGTAATCTGTTCATTATTCCCAGTTTCCTACATTATTGTTGGCTTCTTCTAAGTCCCCTACTTTCAGACCAGGATATTTTTTCAAACGCAATCTTTCTCCGTTTTCTTCCAGAATCTGTTCGTGATATTCTCCGTCAATATCTTCGAAAATTTTGTCATTTGAAATACGGGCTTCAAAAACCGGAACTTCTACACCGGAATCGGTTTTAATTTTCCCGGCTCCCATTTTAAATTCATATTTTTTGTTGGTAAACGGTACATATTTGATCATATCAATCGGGTAAGATTTTCCAAAGGTATTTTCCAATGCGTTTACCTGAATTTTCTCACGGATAATCAATCCTTTCTTGATTGCTTCTGCTTCCGTCATACCGGCTTCCAGTTGTTCGTCCGTCAAAGTACCGATAGAACGGACAATCGTTACAGAATCGTATTTCATGAAATGAATCAACGAATCTAAACTGGGAGTATATCTGCCGTATACACTCCGGAAAGCATCTTGTGCAGTGCGGATGTCTTTCAGACGTTGAATAATCTTTTCGTACCTTTGTTCCTTAATAGCTTTGAAACGCTGAGGTACCATGATGCTTTCATAGCATTTATAGCCGAGGAAAACAATCAGAATTACTAAAAGAATCTGAATAATTAGTTTTTTCATATTTAAGTTATTTTGTATATTAATTACGTTAAACAATTCTTTCCCGTTGTAGCTCTGAGCTATTAATCGTATATTTACACTAAATTTCAAACGATGGAAAACGCAACTTCAAAACTTCATTCCTGCTCGCAAATTTAGAAAAAAAATTAAATTAAAGACCATATTCGTCGATTAAATTTACAGATGATAGAAAAACATTTTGAAGAGATTGTATTAAAGTATTTTGATTTTGAATTCTCCCCTACACAAAAAAGTGCAATAGGGGAATTCGTACGTTTCTTTTTTGAGCGGGATGAGGAGAGTTTGTTTATATTGAAAGGCTTTGCCGGGACAGGTAAGACATCTTTGGTCGCAGCTGTTGTAAATGCTTTATTATCTTTTAATTATAAAGTCGTTTTGCTGGCTCCGACAGGGCGGGCGGCTAAGGTATTTTCCGGTTATGTCGGACAGCCGGCTTTCACGATTCACAAAAAAATTTACCGGCAAAAATCGGCTACTGAAGGAGAAGGTATTTTCGATCTGGGATTTAATGGTGGAGCTGATACATTGTTTTTTGTGGATGAAGCTTCTATGATAGCCAATGTAGGGGAGGAAAGCAATTTCGGTTCGGGGCGTCTGCTGGATGATCTGATGGAATATGTGTACAACGGAAGGAACAACCGTTTGGTGCTGATTGGAGATGTGGCTCAGTTGCCGCCGGTCGGTTTGGAAATCAGCCCGGCATTGGACCCTGTACAGCTTCGTTCGCTTTATCATTTGAAGATTTACGAGTCCCTGCTGACGGATGTCATGCGTCAGGCGCAGCAGTCCGGTATTTTATATAACGCTACTGTGATCCGGCAGCATATCGGGGAAAGTGCGGTGGAAGGCGCATTGAGGATAACTGCTTTTCCGGATGTGTACCGGATTAACGGGGGAGAATTATTGGAGGCAATAGACGATTGTTATGGAAAATACGGACTTGACGAGACGATAGTCGTCTGCCGGTCGAATAAAAGAGCTAACCGTTTTAATGAGGGAATACGCCGGGCTATTTTATACCGGGAGGAGGATTTTAGCAGTGGAGACCGGATTATGATTGTGAAAAATAATTATTATTGGGGAAAGGATTACGAGCATATTGATTTTATTGCTAATGGAGATATGGCGACGGTGAGCCGGATAGAAAAGAGAACCGAATTGTATGGTTACCATTTTGCCCGGACGGCTTTGCGCATTGCGGGTTATGAGGAGGAAATCAGTGCTTGGGTAATTCTCGATACGCTGACTTCCGATGCTCCTGCTTTAACGTATGAGGAAAATCGGAATTTTTACAACCGCATTGAAGCGGATTATGCTGATTTAACTTCCAGACGGAAAAGATTTGAGAAAGTACGGGAAAATGAATTTTTCAATGCATTGCAAATTAAATTTGCTTATGCCGTGACATGCCATAAAGCCCAGGGAGGTCAATGGGATGCTGTTTTTATCGATCAGGGATGGATTACAGAAGAAATGATGACATGTGATTATTGGCGGTGGTTATATACGGCTGTGACGCGGGCCCGGAAACGTCTTTATTTTATCAATTTCAAAGAGGAATTTTTTGAAGATCAGACTGAAACAGGGAGAATTTATAAGTAGGAGGAAGAAAGGGGCCAATTTTAATATTAATATATATTCCTGATTTTATGAAGAGTATGAAAACAAGAAAAAAATCCCTTATCAGACGCTTGTTCGCTTGGATCCGGAATCTTGTTTTGGCTTTTTTTGTATTGAGTTTATTTGCTGTCATTTTATATAAATATATACCGGTTTATATTACTCCTTTGATGTTGTTGCGTACAGGGGAACAACTGTGGAAGGGAGAAGATTTTCATTTGGAGCACCAATGGGTGCCTTTGGAGAAAATTTCTCCTGCTTTAATTCAGGCGGTGATTGCTTCCGAAGATAATCTCTTTTTAAATCACAAGGGATTTGATTGGGAACAGCTGGAGAAGGCGATGGCTGAAAGCCGGAAAGGTAAAAGGCAGAGAGGTGCCAGCACTATTTCACAACAAACGGCTAAAAATGTTTTTCTTTGGCCTTCCCGTTCCTACTTCCGGAAAGGATTGGAAGCTTATTTTACAGTGTTAATTGAATGGATCTGGGGAAAAGAACGGATTATGGAAGTATATCTGAATTCAATTGAAATGGGAAAAGATATATACGGAGCGGAACGGATTGCCCGTATAAATTTTTCGAAACCGGCACAGCAGCTGACCTCTTCTGAAGCGGCTTTGATTGCAGCCACCTTGCCCAATCCTTTACGTTTTAGCTCTGCCCGTCCTTCGCCTTATATACGGCAACGTCAGGCAGCTATACTGGATTTAATGAAAAAAATCGGCCCTGTAAAATTGTCCCCTTAATTGTAATCCGGATTTTTCAACTATTCACTTCCCTTCGGTATACTATTTTCTTTCCGTTCTTGCTTACCGGGTTCGCTGATTCATAAAGCAGGAATCATGGTAAATGTATTAAATACTCGCGTATTATATTGAATTTTATGGATAAAACTATATCTGCCTTTAGACAGATCCGTTCGGATTTTCTGCCTTTCAGAAGGCAACATGCCTGTTCTATAGGGAAGTTATATATTGAAACGAAGAAACCCTGGAAGCCAACTGCTTCCAGGGTTTCTTTAAAAATGATTTACGGACTTTGATTATTTCAGTTTTTATGGAAGAAGAGGGTCTGCTGTTTAATTTAATAAAGGAATAATCCTTTATTGATTTCTTAGCAGATCTTTAAATCTTCGACGATTCCTTCTATTTTTTTATTGGCAATTTGCTGTGCTTTCTCAAAATCTTCAATGCTTTTCATTTCGGCTCTGGCCTCAAAATAAAATTTGATTTTAGGTTCTGTACCGGAAGGCCGTACAGAGATTTTGCAACCGTCGGCCAGGAAGAACTGGAGTACATCGCTGGTTGTGGGAAAATCCATGGAAGTTATTTTGCCGGTATTCAGGTCCGTGGCTTTCAAATCGGCATAGTCTTTTTTGATGACAACACGGCTTCCGTTAATGCTTGCAGGAGAATTATGCCTGAATTCCGACATCATGTTTTTGATTTCCTGGGCTCCGCTCAATCCTTTTCTGACGATGTATATCATTTTTTCTTGTGAAAAACCGTATTCTGCATAAATTTCTTTTAGCAGGGTGAAAAGGTTTTTACCCTGGTCTTGGGCCCAAGCTGCAATTTCTGCCATCAGGGAGGTAGAAGATACGGCATCTTTATCCCGGGTAAAAGAACCGGGCATAAAACCAAAAGATTCTTCGCCTGCTCCAATATAACCGTCAGCTCCTTTTTTCCGGATCATATCGGCTATCCATTTGAATCCTGTATATACGTCATAACAAGGGATGCCATTTTTTTCGGCAATTTCTTTAATGAGTTCTGAGGTGACTATGGTTTTGATCGTGTATTCGTTTCCTTTAATCAGTCCCAGTTCCTGCCGGCGGCGGATAATATAATAGGTAAAAATGATATTAGTCTGGTTCCCGTTGAGCAATATCCATTCTTTGTGATCGTTTTGGACAGCGATTCCGATGCGGTCCCCGTCCGGGTCGCAGGCCATTGCCAGATCAGCATTTATTTCCCGGGCTTTATCCAATGCCATTTTGAAAGCAGCGGGTTCTTCGGGATTTGCAGAAGCGACTGTCGGAAAATCTCCGTCGGGAATCATCTGTTCCGGAACAGTAGTTATATTTGTAAAGCCCCAATTTCGTAAAGAAGCCGGTACGAGCTCGTAAGTCGTTCCGTGCAGGGGGGTAAACACAATTTTTAAATCGTGTTGATGCTGGATAGCTTCCGGGGAAAGACTTAACGTTTTTACTTTGGCTAAAAATTTTTGGTCGATATCTTTTCCGAGAATGATGATCTTATCTTTCACCGGTGTAAATTTGATATCGGTGACTTTTATTTTTTTTACTTCTTCAATTACATTTTTGTCGTGGGGGGGAACCAATTGGGAACCGTCTTCCCAGTATGCTTTATAGCCGTTATATTCTTTGGGATTGTGGGATGCTGTGATAATTACTCCTCCTTTACATCCCAATTCCCGGATAGCGAAGGACATTTCTGGAGTAGGACGGAGATCCTCAAATAAATAAGCTGTAATGCCGTTAGCAGAAAAAATAGCTGCTACCGTTTCAGCAAAATATCTGGAATTATGCCGGCAGTCGTGTCCGATACATACTGATTTGTGCGAATCATCCGGGAATGCTTTGTTAATGTAATCGGCAAATCCCTGAGTGGCTGCTCCAACCGTGTATATATTCATCCGGTTTGTTCCAGCTCCCATGATGCCTCTTAAACCTCCGGTACCGAATTCAAGATCATTGTAAAAAGAATCAACCAGTTCCGTAGCGTCTGCCGCATCCAGCATTTTTTTTACGGCTTCGCGGGTTTCCTGGTCATAAGCATCGTTCAGCCAGGCTTCAGCCTTAGCTTTGGCAGTCTTGATAATTTCAGTATTCTCCATAATTCCTTCGTTTTATATTGATAAATAGTTTGTATGTCTTCCGATTATACGGATTCTCTTCACAAATAGGATAAAAATCCAGCAGACTTAAAAAGCATTTTAATTTGGAGAATGAATAAACATAAAACTCCAATTTTTCTACAAATTTAAAAAAAATAAAAAAAGCCCTGCATTGCAGAGCTTTTATTTTCTTAAAAGGATTAAGATCTCTTTTCCTTGATTCTTGCTTTTTTACCCGTGAGTTCGCGGAAATAATAAATTCTTGCCCGTCTGACTTTTCCGGTTTTGTTTACTTCAATTTCTTTGATGTAAGGAGAATTCAACGGGAAAATTCTTTCTACACCTACGTTACCAGACATTTTTCTTACCGTAAAAGTCTTATTTTCACCTGCTCCTTTGATCTGAAGAACAACGCCCCGGAAGATCTGGATTCTTTCTTTGTTTCCTTCAATGATTTTGTAATGTACGCTGACTGTATCACCAGGGGCAAATGAAGGATGCTCAACTTGATTTTCGTTTGCAAATGCTTGCTCTGCAATTTTAATTAAGTCCATTTTTTTAGTTTTTAATAATTTTCCGAACGCAATATTACTACCTGAGCTTTTTGTAAGAGATTACGTACGTTGCCTGTTTTTAATATTCTGACGGGCCTCCAGGTACCCTTATATTATTCAATCGGGCAACAAAAGTAGAGAAATAATTTTGGATTGCAAAATATTTCCCAGGATATATTGAGTATTCCAGTGTTTAACTGTAAAAATATATAAAAGACGAAAGATGCTTTCTGTTCCTGTCCGGACTTTTACAATAATCCCCTGATCCCGGAACCAACTGTACTGACCGGTTTGCCAGGAACGCTGGTCCGGTTTATCGGTGAGCTGCCTTTCCGCTTTTGGGGAAAGTATCCGGCAAGGTTGTAGAAAGTTTCGACTTTTAAACAGTTTTACTGTTATTCGACTACTTTTTGTTTATCTCCCATATAGTCAATAATTGTACGGAGATACCAGGCCGGAAGTGGAGGATTTTCGACTTTGGGATTTTTTTGTCCCGGTATAGCTGTTTTTATATTCCCGTCCATATAGCGGGTGAAAAGATAACCGTAAAAATCCCTCCAGGTATTTACTAACTGGTTGCCCGTATTGCAGGAGAAATCAGTCAGGTAGGCTACTGCCAGCTTCGGGTCCTGTGCAATAATACTCATGGCTGCAGCATCTGTCATCTGTACGTAAGCTTTGTATTGGGTCTCCAGGGCTTTTTGTTTTGCCCGTATATCCGGATGAATGACATTATAGCGGGTGTAGGCCAGGTTCGTAACCTGATTGAATACCCAGAAAGCAGCTTTATTGGTAAACTCCATCATGCTTCCGTTCCCTACGGCATAGGCATAAGGAACTTGGGTAGCAGAAGTGTACATCGGGAAATAGACTGTACTGGCT
>JAEXFF010000202.1 GCA_023400335.1 Bacteroidota bacterium | reverse complement strand
GAGTATTTACTGAATAAGGTCATAATAAAAACAGACAGTAAAGAAATTAAGAAATCGGATATAAAAAAGAATATCCGTCAGAAACCCAATACCCGCATCCTGGGGGTGGCCCGTTTTCATTTGGGATTGTATAATCTGAGCGGAAAAAACGAGAAAAAACGTTTTAATAAGTGGTTACGGACGATAGGAGAATCTCCTGTGATTTATAGCGATTTCTTAACGGACCGGAGTCTTTCCCAGATAAAATTGTTTTTGAATAATAAAGGATATTACAATGCCAGCGTACAGGATACGGTTTATTTTAAGAAAAAGAAAGCTTATGTAGAATACGAGGTTTTCCCCGGGAAAGTAACGACTATTGAAAATTTCAGTTTTACCGATACCCATCAGTATGTGCATAATAATTTGGCTGATACGGCAAAATTGATGCAGGAAGTATTGCAGGATTCCTTCCGCACAAAAATTCAGAAGGACGCTCCTTTGGATGTCGAATTACTGGAAGCGGAGCGGGAACGGATTACCCGCATGCTGAGGGAAAGAGGATATTTCAATTTTTCGAAAAATTTTATTCAGTATTATGCCGATACCACAACGACTCAGCAACAGGATAAAGCCGGTTTGTTGCTTAGTATTGTAAATAATCCTACCGATACCACAGCTTATCATAAATTCAGAATCGAAAAAATCAATATCAATTTTGATTATGATCCCTTGGTTTTTTTGTCGGGAGCAGATTCCAGCTATACAGCTACGATCGAACGCAACTATGGAATACTTTACCGGGATAGGCTGAAGATAAAACCGAAACTGATTATTGAAACCATCCAATTCAGAGAGGGAGAATTGTATAATGTACAGAAGGTTGTGGATTCTTATTCCCGTTTACAGGCTTTAAATTTATTCAAGTTTATCAACATTGTGTTCCGGGAAAAACCGACAACAGCCAACGAGAAAATTTTGGTATGTGATATACAGTTGACACCTATGAAAAGGCAGTCATACAATATTTTTCTGGAGGGGACTCATAATTCCGGAAATATAGGGGTTGGTGGAAATCTGACCTATAATCACCGGAACCTGTTTAAAAGCGGAGAGAATCTTTCCTTGAGCGTATGGGGAGCTTTAAAAAAAGAACAATTTAATGAGAATAAGATATTTAGTACGAAGGAGTTGGGAGTAGAGATGCGCCTGGTAACTCCTCAGTTTTGGATGCCTGTTTTCCGTTTACACGATTTCCGGAGGAATTATGCTCCTAAAACTTCGGTATCTCTATCCTTCAGTTACGAACACACTCCTTTTTACGACAGACGCATTGCCAGTGCCAAATTCGGATATTTGTGGAGAAAGGCTGATAAAAAATGGCGTTATAATTTCGATTTAATCGATTTGAATTATGTGATGATGCGAAATGTAGACAGTGCTTTTATTGCAGGTTTGAAAAACAAATATGTAAAAAGTGCTTATACCAGCCACTTGATTTTATCGGCTAATTTTTCGGCAGTTTACACCAATCAGCAATTGAACGGACAAAGCAGTTTCAATTATTTCCGGGGAAATTTGGAGACTTCCGGGAATTTTTTGTGGGCTATTGATCAGGTCTTCAACATTCCTCAGGTCAGGAAGAACGAAGAACGCTATTATGAAATGTTAGGGGTACAATATGCCCAATTTATTAAAGCAGACGGGGAATATCGTTTTAATCATTATCTGAACAGGGCGAATACGATTGTATACCGTTTATTTTTAGGATGTGGCTATCCTTACGGCAATATGAAAGTGCTTCCTTTTGAAGAGGCTTTTTATGGAGGAGGAGCCAATGGAATCCGGGCCTGGCAAGCCAGGACGCTGGGACCGGGATCTTATGTTGCTGAAGATAATTATCCCAATAATGTGGGGGATTTTAAACTGGAGGCAAATGTAGAGTACCGTTTTAAACTTTTCTGGTTGCTGGAAGGTGCGTTGTTCCTGGATGCCGGAAATATTTGGAATATTACGAAATATGAAAACCGGAGAGGTACAGTCCTGGGAGGAGATTTCCTGCGGCAGATCGCATTGGGGACAGGATCAGGATTGAGAGTGGATGCTAATTTTTTCCTTTTGCGTTTTGATTGGGGGATAAAAATGAGGGATCCGGCGAAACCGCAGGGACAACGTTTCGTATTGTTCGATAATGGGAAATGGATAAAACATACCGTTTTCAATATCGCTATTGGTTATCCGTTTTAAGCAGGAATACAGTTGGTGGGGGCGTATGAATTTTCCGGCGGTTTTATCTTTTAGTTGAAGTTAGTTGTTTCTCCTGACCGGTTTGATTTAATGGACGTTTATTATTGTATAGAATATGCTTTCCACCGTTGTTGTTTATATATCTTTGGTATTTCAGGTACTGGCTGCCGGAATAGCAATAAGCTTGTTTAAGCGTACCAAATTCAACGCTTCCTGGATTTTAATATCCAGTGGTTTTATTTTGATGGTCATTTCGATCATTATGGATCTTTTCCCGACCATTTATCCTGAACTGGAGGAGGAGCTGGCTATTGTTCAAAGATGGCTGACTTTTATTATTTCGCTGGTATTGTTGGTAGGCGTGTTTTATATCCGGAAAATTTTTCAGTTTATGAAGCGTTTGGATGAGATGCGGAGGGAAACAGAAAATAAGGTGTTATCGGCAGTAATTCGTACGGAAGAAAAGGAGAGGCAACGCTTTGCCAAAGAGTTGCACGACGGACTGGGACCTTTGTTGAGTGTTGTAAAGATGTTACTTTCCGGATTAGATGCCAAGGCTGCCCCGGAGGTAAATGAAAAGATCAAGCAAAATCTTAAACAAGCCGTTGACGAAGCGATCGTAAGTGTCAGGGATATCTCTGCCAATATCAGTCCGCATATTTTGAATAATTTCGGATTGAAAGATGCTGTGGAGTCTTTTATAAAAAGACTGAGATCGGCAGAAGGGATTGAAATTCGTTTTTCCACCAATATTGGAGGGCGACGTTTTGTTTATAATGTAGAAGTTATCCTCTACCGGGTGATATGTGAGTTGATTAACAATACCCTTCGACATGCAGAGGCGCATAATGTCCGGATTGATTTGCAACTCAAAGAAAAGACGATTTACCTGGATTACAGGGACGACGGAATTGGCTTTAATGTCAGCCGGGAAGCTACTCAATACGGAATGGGACTGGATAATATTTTATACCGGTTAAAATCCGGAAACGGAGACATTGAAATCATCAGTGAACGGGGAAAAGGGATGCAGGCAAAAGCCTATATTGTCCTGTAATAAAAGAGGGAAGGAGAATAAATACCGATTGAAAGGGAGAACATTCTCTGGAAAAATAAATTTTTAATGATTTTAAGGGGAAATTCGTGTGAGAATTAGATAAAATTTACGATTTTTGATTTGGGGAAGAAAAAGGACAAGGGCGGAAAAGGCTAATATTAAAATATACTATGCAAAAGCTGAAAATTTATCTGGTAGACGATCATAAATTGTTCCGGGAAGGACTGAAGTTATTGTTGTCGACACAGGATTTTGTCCATCATATATACGAGGCTTCCAATGGAAGAGAATTTATCGAAAGTTTGTCGCTGGTAGATTGTGATGTGGTGCTGATGGACATTGAAATGCCCGGGATGAATGGCATTGAAGCTACCCGTGAGGCTTTGCGGCTTCATCCGGATTTGAAAATTATTGTTTTGTCTATGTATGGGGATGAGCAGTATTACTACAAAATGATTGACGCTGGCGCGAAAGGTTTTATGTTGAAAAATACGGGAATTGAAAATGTGGTTACCGCTATTAAAAAAGTGGCGGCAGGGGAAAATTTCTTCTCGGAGGAATTACTGTTCAGTATTTTAAATAATATGCGGGACAATAATAAGACGGAAACAGAAAGTCCCGATAGTGAAATATCAGAGCGGGAGATGGAAATTTTATATCACGTTTGTAAAGGAAAATCAAACCAGGAAATCGCGGATGAACTGTTTATCAGTAAACGTACTGTTGACAAACATAGAGCCAATCTCCTGAGTAAAACCGGTTGCCGCAATACTGCCGCTTTAGTGATGTATGCCATTAAAAATAAGATTATCGAAATCAGTGATTGAAGCATAAGCGAATCTTTCCGTAAAGAATAAAAGGCTGTTGAAGAGTAAGTTCGACAGCCTTTTTTATTTGTTAAAATTAAGATTTATTGAAACCGCTAATCTTAGTATTCGTTAAACAATTCAAAAAAAGTTGCATAAGCAGTTTTTTTATAACTAAACTAAACTAAAATTTATGAGAAAATTAATTGGTTTATTAACTCTCCTGTTTTTAGTTGGTCTACAGGTGAGCAATGCACAAATGCATAC
>JAEXFF010000158.1 GCA_023400335.1 Bacteroidota bacterium | reverse complement strand
TGTCTAACAAGATAGGATTATGTGAAAAAACACAGAAAAAGGGCAATAATAATGGCATATAAAGTGATTATACTCTATCAACTTTATATGCCATCTTACTTTTTAGGGACATTTACTGAATATCCCTAATTATACAGTTCTTTCCAAGCCTGATCCTCTTTCAAATTTACTCCCCGTATGAATAGCCTCGTCTCCATAACCCTATTTTGACAACAAAGCTAAAAATTTATTCCGGGATTAGAAAATTGAATTGCTAATAGAAGGATCGAACTTACCATCTTTTGTATCCGTATACTTCACTTGTTTGAAGTAACAATTTAATTTAACGTGAGTTCTATGAATTCAGAATAACGCAATCGCGGTGATACTGCCGTTTATTGTCTGATTTTAGCGTATATTTCCCATCATAGCGTTAGAAAACTTGCAGAAGTCATCTGCCATGCAAAATAATTCTGTAACTTTATCCTCGGTGAATATAGCAATTTTCGCTAATCATCAAATTTGCAGACAACTATAATTCATCGAACTCACGTTAATTTACTACCGGAAGACATGGATTCAGCTCTGTTTCGGTTTTCGCAAAGTCGTCGGCAACGATTACCTGCATGGGGCACTATCCGCCTTCGGACGGATTGCTCTGGAACAAGGTTATCACCCCTACAAGCTGCTTTATGAAATAACGATCTAATTTTCCAGATTGTATTCTTTCAGCTTCCGGTATAGGGTTCGTTCGGATATGCCCAAGTCTTTGGCGGCCAGTTTCCTCTTACCGTGATTTTTTTCAAGTGCTTTGAGGATCAGTTCTCTTTCTTTTTCTTCGATGGAAAAGGACTCTTCGATGACTGCTTCGGTATCCTGGATACGATCTTCCCGGTGATTGATCATTGTCGGACTGGGAGCCGGGGAAAACTGTCCCGGTTCCTGGTTATAGAGATTCCGCAATACCAGAGAAGTGGTCGGCTCGGTTACCACCGTCTCTTGCTGAGGTTCGTTTTGCATCAGATCATAAACCAGACGTTTCAGGTCGTTCATATCCTTTTTCATGTCGAAAAGGATTTTGTACAAGATCTCTCTTTCTGAAGCAAAGCTGGCATCTCCTTTATCGTGGCCGCCTGTCAGTGTCGGCAACATCGGATCGTTTTCCGGTATATATTTGCGCAACGTGGCTCCATCTGCTATGCGTTCCTGTTCGATGACAGAGATTTGTTCCGTTACATTCTTCAGTTGGCGGATATTTCCCGGCCAACGGAAGTCTTGTAGGACTTTAACGGCATCTTCCGTTAATCGGATTGCGGGCATCCGGTATTTTTCGGCAAAATCGGCGGCAAATTTCCGGAATAACAAGGGAATATCTTCTTTACGCTCACGTAAAGGAGGGATGGTAATGGGAATGGTATTCAGGCGATAATACAAGTCCTCCCGGAATTTTCCGTTTTTCACCGCTTGCGGGATGTCGAGATTGGTGGCTGCGATGACCCGGACGTTAGTCTTCTGGACTTTGGAAGAACCTACCCGGATAAATTCACCGGTTTCCAGTACCCTTAATAAACGGGCTTGCGTAGGTAGGGGCAATTCTCCCACTTCATCCAGAAAAATAGTTCCGCCGTCTGTTACTTCGAAATACCCTTTCCGGTCGGATACGGCCCCTGTAAAAGCCCCTTTCTCATGACCGAAGAGTTCGGAGTCGATCGTCCCTTCGGGGATCGCACCGCAGTTTACCGCTATATACTGGGCATGTTTGCGGGTGCTGTATGCATGGATGATTCGGGGGAAAATTTCTTTCCCGACCCCACTCTCTCCGGTTATTAGTACAGATAGATCTGTCGGGGCTACCTGAGTGGCAATATCGATGGCCCGATTTAAACCCGGATTGTTACCGATGATTTCAAATCGTTGTTTGATCGCTTGTATATCTTCCATAATCAGTTGTCTTTTAAATATTTTCCTCAGGACCTGAAAAACTGCAGGCACTCTGACAAAATTACATCAAAAAGCCTGAATCGGGAAATATTCTTAATGAAATGTTAGAAGAGTAGTGCAGTTATCACAAATATAGGTTAAGATGAAAGGAATTGGACCTAAAATCGGATCCGATTTTATAAATTGCCTCATCATTTACCAAAACTATTAAAATCGTATTATGAAAAAATTAATTCCTTTGATGATGTGTTTGGTGCTTAGCGTAATGGTTTTTGCACAAACGGGAGTAGATTTCCGGCATCTGACATTTGATGAAGCTTTAGCTAAAGCAAAAGCAGAAAAAAAATTGGTTTTCGTCGATTGTTATACCACTTGGTGCGGTCCGTGTAAGATGATGACGACAAAGATTTTCCCGATGAAAGAAGCCGGAGAATTTTTTAATCCTCGTTTTGTCTGTGTGAAATTCGATATGGAACAGGGAGAAGGGAAAGAGTTGAAAAATAAATTAGGTGTGCGGGCTTATCCTTCTTTCTTTATTATCCGTCCGGACGGAACGGTACAACATGCTGTCGTCGGTGGAGATGAACTGGAACCTTTTATCGAAAGAGTAAAGAAAGGGTTGAATGAAAAGACTTCCTTGCTGTATCTGAATCAACAGTACGAAAAAGGAAAAATGAATAAAAAGCAATTATTGGCTTATAAGGTCGCT
>JAEXFF010000147.1 GCA_023400335.1 Bacteroidota bacterium | reverse complement strand
GTTCAATCCCTGCTTTAGCATAGGCTGACTCTAATTTCGTCCTCATCCCTTCTGCCATCACTATCCCTCCGGCTTTCTGAAGCAAATCATCACTTTTAAATTGACAGGCAGCTCCTTCATATTGCCAGGTTCCCTCTATATTTTTAAGTTTTGTGGTTTCTTTTACTGTATTCATAATCTTTTCTGCAGTTCCAGATTTCAGTATATCCTCTGAAGATTGGGCACAAAGCGGACTGTAATTCATAAAAATAAGAACCAGACAAACAAAACCTAGTATACAATTCTTTTTCATAATACATTATTTATTAAAATATACAACAATATAAGTTCATTTTAAAAATTTACATCTCCAGTATCATTCCGGCTTTAGGAATACTTTTCTTTTAAATTACACAAAAGGGCACGTCCCTAATGGGTAAATTTATAACGGTTGAGGAATTCCATATTAATCCGGGCAACTTCCCCGTAAGTTGCTTTATAAAGTTTTTCCGCTTGGGAAAAATCGGTTGTTTTAAAAGCGTCACAAATACACTGATTAAAAACGGTTGCATATTTTTTCCGATGTACCTGAAGATATTGCCACAGCTTTTGCTCTGCCCAGGACCGGCTATTCCTGACTTCGACCGCTTTGGAATATTCCCCATACTCTTCTGCAATAAGGGAGTACAAACGGGAAGCCAGTTCTGCAGAATCCCGTTCAAAATTGTATACAGGACCACTGATATCCGGATGCTTTATCTTTTGAGCCCATTCCCGTTCTGCCTGTCCGACAAGAGAATCAATTTTTAAATAACAGGAATAATAGATTTCCTGCAAATTTGGGCGAGGTAGTTTTTGCTCCCCCTCTGTCTCCTGTCCAGAAAATTGATTTCCTTTCCAATAAATGAAGAAAGAAGAGAAAAGAAAGAGACAGACCAGTACTCCAATCGCAATTTTTTTTCTGCACATGGATTGTGTCAGCTCTTCCTGCATAGCTTCTACTGAAGAAAAACGTTTCCCGGTCTGAAAAGAAGTGGCTTTCCGGGCAACTTTTTTGTAACAGGCACCTAATCCTGTTCCTTTTATACTCCCTAACTCCTGTATCACTTTCCCAACCGAATAAATATCACTTACAAAAGTGGCCTTCCCCTCTTCCCATAATTCCGGAGCAGCATAATGTGCAGTCCCTCTTCCCCCTTTCCTGTACCGGTATGCCTCCTCATCAGCCAGACTGAAATCTATAATTTTCAACTGATTTCCTTTATGAGTAATGAGTAAATTTTCAGGCTTAATATCTTTATGGACGACTCCGCATTTATGTATATAAGCCAGTCCTTCCAATAAATCCGCAATCCATTTCCGGGCCATAGCTGAATTTATCTTATCCCCCCGCATCCATTCCCTTAAAGTCATCCCATCGATATATTCCATCCCAATGCAATAACCCAAAGTAGCTATTTTTTCAAAAAAAAACACTTTTACCAAAAAAGGATGATCCAAACGATAAGTTATATCGTACTCTTTTTTTAATAATCCGATATATAAAGGATTATCCCGGTATTGAGGTTTTATCCCTTTCAATACATACAGGCGGCCATTTTTATTAGCTGTATAAAGCAAAGTATAACCGCCGGCAGAACAAACCCATTCTTTTATATCAGTGAATTTTTCGGCATAGTTTATTTCTGCATCCGTCATAAATTCAGAAGAAACATCCTCATTCATTCTATTTTCAATGTGTTTAATAATGTAAGTCCTCCCTCCTTTCCGGCTAAAAACATTTTACCCTTTTCTCCTTCCCGCCTAAAATCAGTTAAAAATAAAGGTAAACCTTTTATAAACTGAGTTGCACAAAATTCATCCCCTGGCAGAATCTTTGAATTCCTGGCTTCCACTACCTGAAAACGGGTATCCCCCAAATAGATTAGCAATAAATAACGATTCGGTTCCCAAGCCACCTCCAATTTCGTCCCCAATGCCAATTCTGCTACTTCAATATGAGGACTGCTTAGAAATTCCGATTGAGTAATATCTTCCTTCTGTAACGCTTCACAAAACGCACAGAAATCCCTGTAACCCACATAACGGGATAAAATATTCAAAGTCGTCAATCTCGGTCGGGAAGTATAAGAAACATATCCCCACAGTCTTTTTAAAGTCGACAAGCTGATACTCACTTTCAAATTCTGATAAATAGTCCGGGTTAAACTGTAAAAATCACCCGGGGTTCTGAGATCCTCTCCAAATTGATTTTCAACCCTTTTCAAAAGTTCTTTAATTTCCGGATAAAGGTTCATTATACTTAAATATGTGAAAAAATATAGTATAGATACAAAATATTGTTAATTTTGCTCTCAGCAAAGATAAGGATATTAATGAAAATATCAACTTTTACAATACTCGCCTTTATTCTTATAGCTCCTGAAATTTTTTGTCAGGAGAAAAAGGTCATTTCCATTACTCACCTGGAATCTTCAGCATTGTCTGTCCAAATGGAGAATTATGTTTCTATTTTAATTCGTGAAATCAACAAATCTTATTCGGCAGGAAGTCTTCCGATTTTTCCTTCAGAATGTGTAGGTCCCCATGCTTTGGAAAACATATATGGTATCTGGAAAAATTCTCCTTTCAAATTTATCACCACTTCCGGTAACTTCAAAGGCATTATCACTGCTATGGGATATCAGATCCGGGGATTGGCGATTCAGATGCAGGAAGGTAAAATCATACAAAACGGGGTTATCAATTTCAATCCGAACGGACGTATTGAAAGTTTTTATTTTGCGATAGAGGAAAACCTGTACAATGCAGTGTCAACGGAGAATCATTCCTTACAAGACCAGCAAAAAAGGCAGTTTATTCTCAACTTTATTGAGGAGTTCCGAACGGCTTACAACCGGAAAGATTTAAACCTGATTTCTCGTATATACGGAGAAGACGTTCTTATTATTACCGGATACATTTACCGAGTAAGCAACGATAAAGCCACCGTCTCCGGACTCACAGAAGAAAAAGTACAATTTAATCTCTATAACAAGAATGAATACATCTCCCGTTTAAAAGAAGTATTCCAGCAAAACCGTTTTGTAAATTTATTTTTTGAAGATATTTTTATTCTGCAACATCCTTCTTTCCCCAATATATACGGGGTGACTTTGCTCCAAAGATGGCGTTCCACCCGCTATAATGATGACGGCTGGTTGTTTATGGCTGTGGAATTCAAAAGTGCTACGGAAATGTTAATACATGTAAGGACCTGGCAACCTTACATATTGAATAGAATGGTATTTCCCCGGGAAGAAGTATATCAATTAGGAAACTTTGAATTCAGATAATGAGATTGAGACTACCCATATCATTGGTATTTTGTCTATGCTGCTTATCTTACTTTCCGGAAGTATGGGCACAAAAGCAATTGAAAACAGAAGGCGGGATTGATTCCACCCGGATCTCTACCCGCCTCATAGATGGGAAAATAACTGCCCGTATACTTATCGAATCGGGTATAAAATTATCCTATTCTACAAATATGGAAATTCAGCTTTCCCCCAAACAAACAGGACATTTTCAGAGTAAAGGAAGGTATTGCGATACACTCTATTTTTTCCCTACCTCTCACGATAACGTCAGAATGATCTACCTGGAAGCAGAAGGTTATTTTACTCAAAAAATCGGTCCGCTGAAATTACTTCCCAAAACAACTTTCCGTTACGTGGTATACGATCCTTTACAACAAAAACGGAATCCCGGTCTTTTCACCTATAATATTTTTATGGGAGGGGTACTCTGTACGGAATATCCCTCTTACGGGCTGAGGGGAGGGGGAAGTCTCAATCTCCGGATTTGTAAATTTTTAGCAATCGCTCCTGAGATTTGCTACAACCGGCTTTACCTCCATCCCACTTCCTCCCCTTCTCTTTGCCGGGTTTTTCTGGAAACCAATTTTTATTTAAAATACCGCCTTTTTAAATTTGCAAATATATACGGAGGCTATAGTCAGACTTTTATCGACTATAACGGTTATGGACTTTCCCTTGTAGGGGAATGTAAAATCTATAAAAAATTACAGGCCCGTTTTCATTACAATCATTATTTCAATTTCGATAATTCCCTGCTCGGAATAGCTCTGGGAGTCACCTTATAAATATATAATAAACCATGAAACGATTCTCCCTTTTTAATACGATAGGACTTTTCCTGCTTTTTTTGCATTTCACCTCTTGTCAGGAAGATAAACCATTGGTTTACGAATTAACCGTTGATACCTCTCACATCGAATTTTCATTTGAAACTTCTGTTTATCAAATTGCTCTCAATGCCAATTACCATTGGGAAATTTCCAATTATCCGGACTGGTTAACCGTCATCCCCGCTTCCGGCTCCGGCAACACACGGTTGACAATAAATTGTGATGCAAATACAAAAACAGAAGAAAGAAAGGCAGAATTAAAAATTCAGTGTGGACAGGAAACTCAAATGTTGTTCATCCGGCAATCGGCAAAAGGGATTCTCGCTTTTACTCTTTCCGATACCTTAGTTTATGAAAATCCGGCAGAGATACCTTTACCGGTCTCTCATTCTGTCGACTTTAAACTGACCATCTCCCCCTCATGCGACTGGTTATCCATCTTTCAGAAAGAAAAAGGACAGTACATCCTGACTGTTTCCCTTTTAAAGCAGGATTTGTACAGAACTGCCCAGGTCATTCTTCAGGCTACAGACTATTCACTCCGGGACACCCTTCAAATTACTCAAACGACCTATACTCATCATATCCGGACTTTATTGGAAAAATTTTACCAGGAAACAAATGGCAGTCAATGGGGAAACCATACCAACTGGTTAAGTTCCCTACCTTTACAAGAATGGTATGGTTTAGAATTGAAGAACAACCGACTCATTTAAATTTCCTTATCAAAGAACAATTTAAGTGGAAATCTGCCAGAAATACTCTATGAATTTTCTGATTTAAAAGAGCTTTATTTAAATAATAACTCTTTGCAAGGATCCCTCAGTCCTTCTATTCGAAAATTAACAAATCTAGAAAGACTGAATCTCTCTTATTTACCTCTTACAGGAGATATTCCGGAAGAATTATGGTCGCTTCCTGAATTACGTTTTTTGGAACTCGGAAGCAATTCTTTTAATCCGGTCGCAATCCCTTATAAAAAACTAAAAAAAATAAAGGCTTTACATTTCAGTTTTTTCCCCTTATTGAACGGCTTATCGACTGAAATACAGGAACTCACGCAGTTAGAAACCTTAGAGCTGTTTGAATGTCACGTCACGGGTCCCTTACCCCCCGAATTGTTCCGGTTGAAAAATTTAAAATTTATACAATTGACATACAACGGCATAAATGGAGAAATTCCACCGGAAATCGGGAATATGAACCAATTAAAAATTTTAAATCTGGCGGATAATAAACTCAAAGGCAATATCCCGCCGGAAATCGGAAAATTGACTCAACTGGAAACTTTAGATTTGTCGACGAACGAACTGAGCGGAAATGTGCCGGAAGAAATAGGAAATCTCATCCATCTGAAAAATTTTACCATTCGTCGGAACTATTTAAGGGGCAAAATTTCTAAAAAAATACAGCAGCTTCCCTATTGGGATACTTTTGATCTTTCTTTCATTCTGCCTCAGATCAACGGTTTTTTAGAACTTGAATAATTTTGATAAAAATGAGAATCGCGATTAAATCCGGAATAATATTTCTCTTTCTTTTGCAAGGACTCTATAGTTGTCAGCAAACCGATATCCCTCTAGTGTATGAAATTTCTCTCTTTCCGGAACCTTATGTCTTTCCTTTTGAAGAGTCAGAAACTCAATTAACGCTCAAAAGCAATTACAAATGGAGTATTCATACAGATAGGGAATGGCTGACAATCTCCCCTGCAACAGGGGACAGCGGACATACTCTACTGAATTTGCATTGTTCTGCCAATCCGGTAGAAACAGAGCGGGAAGCGAAATTGGAAATCTCCTCCGGATCCACTTCAAAAGTTTATACCATTTACCAAACAGCAAAAGGAGTTTTACAATTTAACGAACGGGATACCCTGGTATTCGAAAAGGAAACAACTCTTTCCTTAACCATACAGGCTACCCTGCCCTACGAATTTACAGTTCCGGTTGCCTGTAACTGGATAAGTTGGGACAAAATAAAAGAAAACCAATTTTCACTCCACATTCTCCCTTTAGAAGAAGATTTATCACGGACAGTTCCTGTTATGATACAGGCAACCTCAGCTTCTCTTTCCGACACAATTTACATATCCCAGTCTACCCGGCAAATTTATACCCGGCAGATTCTAGAAAAATTCTACCATTCATTAAACGGAGACCAATGGTACGATCATACCCATTGGCTAAGCGATAAACCGCTCAGTCAATGGGAAGGAATCACAATTATTGATGGGGAATTGCAGGATATTGTACTGTATAATAACAACTTGTCCGGAAATATCCCGGAAGAATTATATAACCTGAATTCATTAAGATCAATTAAATTGGCAGGCAATCACATTCGAGGTTCCTTAAGTCCGCGTATCCGTAATTTAAAAAATTTACACACGTTTGTAGTCGAAGACAATCTACTGACCGGAGAAATACCGGCTGAATTATGGGCTCTTCCCAACCTGGAAGTCCTCAATATGAGTGCTAATTCCTTTCAACCCATTACCATTGATTACGCTAAAATCAACAAAAATATCAGGAGCATAAGGCTCCGAAAATTAAATGTAAGCAATGCCTTATCTCCCGGAATAGGTGCACTGACCCAGCTAAGGGAATTGGAGATGTCTGGATCTCACATCAACGGGAAACTTCCAAAAGAATTATTCCAATTAAAAAAATTATACTTTCTGCACCTTGGATACAATAATATAAAAGGTGAACTTCCGCCTGAAATCGGATATCTGACCGAATTGGAACATTTATATTTATGCAGCAATTACATGACGGGTACAATCCCCGAAGAACTGGGAAAACTGACTAAGCTGGAAGTACTCTATATCGAGGGAAATTACTTCACAGGAAAAATACCCCCAAGCGTATTGCTCCTTCCCCATTGGCCAGATTTCAATCTGGAAGCGATTCTGCCTCAGCGGAATGGCTGTCTGGAAATAGAAAATTAATGTTTGAACCAACTTGAACTAACTTTTAAGAAAGAAGAACCCAAATAATTTCCTATTATTGCTCAGCCGGAAAAGTTGACACAGTAATATATTATGCTCTTTTTTATCAACAAAAACAAACATTTATGAAAACAATTTCTGTTAAAATTATCGGTTTTGGGTGTTGTCTACTGGTATATCTTTTTATGACAACCGGTTGTCTATCTCTCGATCCAAGTTTGTGGAACAATACTGATTCTTATAATTCAACTACTACCTCTAATAATTCTTCAAATGATTGTGAGGTAAAATATTGGGTAGATTATAAAGGCGGATACTATGTACCCTATTTTCAAAAAGAATGTGACAGGGCCTTGAGCCTGGATTACGCACTTTATTACATGGATGGCACTTTATTTCGGGAAGGACATTTATATTTTACAAAAATATCCACGACTCCCGGTAGCGGTCATTATGCCAAATCCCCCATCCGGATAAAAATTATTTCTGAAAACTGGGATTAAGCTGCTCTGTAAATAATGTGACTGCTATATTTCGATAACATTCTGAACGGAAGTTTCCGTTACAAACAGATAATTAGAATAGGAAACCGCTCCATGTGAACAAACCTATTAACATTTCAAGTATTCAGTGTTCGCCATGCAATGCGAATACTGAAATAAATCAAATCTATACATACGAAAAATAGCAGAAGAAACAACTTTTTTTTATAAAGCGGCAATCAACAAATTTATATCCCGGGATATCAAGCCAAATTTATCAGCAATGGCTTCTTTGGTTAGAATTCCGTTATAAATATAGACACCGTTTCTGAGGCCGGCATTGTTCCGGATGGCATTCGGAAAACCGCCGGCACAGGCGACTTCCTGCAGCAAAGGCAGAAAAACATTACTGAAAGCAATGGAAGCTGTACGGGCTACCCTGGAAAGTACATTAGGGACACAGTAATGAATGACGCCTTCGTAGACGTATGTAGGATGTTCATGAGTTGTGGGACCGGAAGTGCCGATACATCCTCCCTGATCAATCGACAGATCGACAATTACAGATCCTCTTTTCA
>JAEXFF010000118.1 GCA_023400335.1 Bacteroidota bacterium | reverse complement strand
CCATGGGCACGACCTGGTCTTTTGCTAAAATAACTTCAGCATCTCTAATATTCACCGTATTGCTACCCGTTATTTCCACTCCCAACCGCAGGGGGACCTCTTCTGTCTTACTGACTTCCTGAATTAAAAAAGCATCAGCAGCCAAGTTCTGTAAATAACGGGGTTCAAGGGTATAATTACGTTCTCCCCTGTTCACCTTTACATTGAGATAACCATCCCCACTATGCAAAACATTCCATTTTTCTTCTCCCCCTTCTGCATAGGTCAACGTAATTTCATTTTTATCACTTGTCCAGCTACCGGCCACCGCATCGGTTTTTCCACTAAAATCCATTTTCCACAGCTTCCCATCTTCTCCGAACTTCAATATTTCCAGCAAATCGTCCGTAGTATAGCCATCCTTATTGTTGGCCCAATTTGTACAATACCAGTATTTCCCCGTCAGCCTGTGCATCTCTAGTATCGTATCGTCCCGTCCCTCATCATCACTGCAAGAAATCATTCCACACAAACACAGCATTCCCAACATCCATTTCAAGATTTTCATAACCATCAATTTTTAGCTTTTAATTATTCGTTTTTAGCTTTTAAATTTCTATATCTTTGTGCAAGGTACAATTTTTATGCCAGAAAAGAAAAAATAGATACACGACAATAAATATAAAAACATGTTATACCCATTAAAATTTACCCCTATTCTCAAACAGACCCTTTGGGGCGGAGAAAAGTTAGCTTATAAAAACCAAGATAAAAACATCCGGTCTTCTATCGGAGAAAGCTGGGAAATATCAGGTGTCCAGGAAAATATATCTGTCGTAAGCGAAGGTCCCCTTGCCGGAAACAACCTGGAAGAATTAACTGAAGTGTATATGGGAGACTTAGTGGGAGACCATATTTACGAACAATTCGGAATCGAATTTCCTTTATTAATCAAATATATAGATGCCTGTGATAACTTATCAATCCAGGTGCATCCTGACGATGTTGTTGCCCGCGAACGGCATAATGCTTACGGTAAAACGGAAATGTGGTATGTTGTGGACGCGAGTCCCGAAGCCTGCTTATTGTTGGGATTTAATAAAGATACGGATAAAACCGAATACCTGACGAAACTCCGGGACAATACTTTACCCGATTTGCTGAATATTGAAAAAGTCAAAAAAGGAGATTGCTTTTTTATACCCGCAGGCACTGTACACGCTATAGGGAAAGGTTGTTTTATAGCCGAAATTCAGCAGACGTCGGATATTACTTACCGGATTTACGACTACGACCGAAGGGATAAAAACGGGAATCCCCGGGAATTGCATACCGAATTGGCTACAGATGTTATTCGTTTCAAACAACAAAAAGAACATGCCGTACATTACCACCAACATGAAAATCATACTGAAGAATTGGTATCCTGTAATTACTTCACGACCAATTACCTAAAATTTGAACGGGAAATCGAGAAAGATTATTACGATATCGATTCATTTGTGATCTACATGTGCCTGGAAGGAGAATTCTCTGTCGTATACAATGTCGACCAAACCGTCAAAATGAAAAAAGGAGAAACCGTATTGATACCCGCCACCTTAAAAAATATTTTTTTACTTCCTGAACGGGAAAGCGAAATATTAGAAATATATATCGGCTAAATTTACATTATTTTCAAAAACCGCTATCGGAAGAATCTGAATACTTGATCCGATAGCGGTCTTTTATTTAAATTACTTCCATATGTTCCTGATCGGTCAGTTTTTCACAATAATGACATTTCAGGATAATGGGAGAATCGTTGACAACTGTAAATTTAGTCCGTACATATTCATGATTCGTAATACATTTCGGATTCATACACTTAACAATGCCTTCAACTTTTTCCGGTACATTTACCGTTTTTTTCTCGACCACATCGTAATCCCGGATAATATTAATCTTTGCAGAGGGAGCTACTAAAGCCAGTTTATTCACCTCAGCATCTTCCAGAAATTTATCCCAGATTTTAATAATCGCTTTTTTACCCAATTTCACACTACGTAAATTTGTTCCGAAAGTCATTGCATTTTCCATGTCTGCAATTCCGAGTACATTGATGACATCAAATAATTTGTCTGCGGGGATATGATCGATGACTGTACCATTTTCAATAGCACTTACCTGTAATTCCTTTTTAGCCATAGTAAATCAATTTAAAATTTAAATCTTTAATTTTCCGGATCCAAAATTTTCTCCAGAACTTATTTCAATCCTAATGCTTTAGTAATAATAGCCTGACGGGCAAATACCCCGTTACGGGCCTGTTCAAAATAATAAGCCTTCGGATTCTCATCTACGTCTACGTCAATTTCATTGACCCGTGGCAGGGGATGCAGGATACGCATATTTTCCTTAGCATTGGCCAACATCGCGTTTTTCAGTATATATACATTTTTAACTTTCTCATACTCCAAAGGATCAGCAAATCTTTCGCGTTGAACACGGGTCATATATAAAATATCAGCCTGATTAATAACCTCATCCAATTCAGTATGTTCGTAATAAGGAATATTCAACTCTTCCAGTTTCAACTTATAAGCCGCCGGCATCTGTAAGGACTCCGGAGCCACAAAATGAAATGTCGGATGAAAATGGCTCATGGCCTGTAACAATGAATGTACCGTACGTCCGTATTTTAAATCTCCGACCATACAAATCGTCAGATTTTCCAATGTGCCTTGTGTCTTATATATGGAATAGAGGTCCAGCATTGTCTGAGAAGGATGCTGATTTGCACCGTCTCCGGCATTTACAACGGGATGTGCTGCCACTTCGCTGGCATACCGGGCAGCCCCTTCAACCGGATGCCGCATCACAATGAGATCACAATAATTATCCACCATCTTAATGGTGTCCTTTAAGGTCTCTCCTTTTGTCACACTGGAAGAGGAAGCATCCGAAAAACCGACAATACGCCCTCCCAAACGGTTAATCGCAGTCTCAAAGCTCAATCGGGTACGGGTAGAAGGTTCAAAAAACAGAGAAGCCACCACTTTCCCTTCTAAAAGCCGCTGATTCGGATTCTTTTCAAACGCTGAAGCTAATTTCAGAACTTCCAGGATTTCTTCTTTTGTATAATCTTCAATCGATACTAAACTAGATGTATTCATATTTTATATATTTAAGTTCTTGAATTTGACTTAATTTCTGACAGGAATGGACAAGAAAACTCTTTCGCTCTGATATAAAAAAACCAACATTTGTCTATGGACAATGTTGGTTTCCCGTTCTGTATATTCGAACTATATCTTGCTTTCAGACAATGGCTGAAATTATACCGGTTTATATTTTTAAATTCTGACATCATATCAGAATTCAAATGTAAACAATATTTTAAAATGTTACAATTTTATGGAACTTTGTTTCAAATAAAATACGGCAGGTTTATTCTCCCTTTCGTATTCATTTTATCTGATGCAGCTCCTCTTCTATTTCATTTGCAATAAATCTGCAATACGGTCTACAATATCCGTAGCGACCTCTTGTTTTGATTTTAAATTATAGGCATACTGCTGCTCATTTTTATCGATCAAAGTCACCTTATTGGTATCTCCTCCAAATCCGGCTCCTTTATCCCGCAGGCTATTGAGTACGATTAAATCCAAATTCTTTTTTCTCAGTTTTTGAAGGGCATTGCCAGCTTCATCATTGGTTTCCAGAGCAAACCCGATCAATAACTGTCCCTTCCTTTTTCTCCTTCCCAGTTCGGCAGCAATATCCCGTGTCGGCTGTAACTCCAGGCACAACTCTTCCTGCCCTCTTTTTATCTTTACCTCTGATTTTTGCTTCGGCGTAAAATCGGCCACTGCAGCACAGGATACAACAATATCACATTGATCCGCAAACTGCATCACCTGTTCAAACATATCAGCAGCCGAAACGACATCTATCCGATGAATAGCTGCCGAAGTTGTTTTGAGATTTACCGGTCCGGCAACCAAAATGACTTTTGCTCCTCTTGCTGCAAATTCTTCTGCCAATGCAAATCCCATTTTTCCTGTAGAATAATTCCCAATAAAACGTACAGGATCTATTTTTTCATAGGTCGGTCCGGCAGTCAACAGCACTTTTTTACCCGCCAAATCTTTTGCCCGACTCCAAAGCATAGACAAAAAAGCAACAATCTTTTCGGGTTCTTCCATCCGTCCTTTTCCCGTAAGCCCGCTGGCAAGTTCTCCTTCTTCCGGTTCTATAATCCAGTTTCCATAAGACTTTAATATGTCCAAATTCCGCCGGGTAGCCGGGTGTTGGTACATGTCCAGATCCATTGCCGGAGCCAAAGCCACCGGACACTTCGCTGACAAATAAGTCGTCAGCAACAAATTATCCGCAATCCCGGCAGCCATCTTTCCGATTGTATTCGCCGTAGCCGGTGCGATCAGTAGCAGATCCGCCCATAATCCAAGGCTTACATGAGAATTCCAATCGCCGTTTTCGGGATTATAGAAATCGACCAGTATCGGATTTTTAGACAAAGTAGCCATCGTCAGGGGGGTAATAAACTCTTTCGCCAAAGGAGTCATCACCACTTTTACCTCTGCCCCTTCCTTGACGAGCAAACGGGCAAGACTGGCAGCCTTATAAGCTGCAATACTCCCGCTTATTCCTAAAACAATATGTTTTCCTCTCAGCATAATAAAATCATTGGAAATAAATCTCCGGAAAAATCAAAAAAGCCACTCAAAAGTGGCTTTATAGATCAATCTTCTTTTGCAACTTTTTCCTTATCCTTTTCTGTTGCAGGATTACGGAAATAAATTTCGTCATCTAAAAATTCCTGGGTAGCAATCAGTACAGGTTTCGGAATACGTTCGTAATATTTCGAAATCTCAATCTGCTCGCGATTTTCAAAAATCTCTTCCAGATTATCAGCATAAGAAGCAAATTCCTGCAATTTCCGGCTCAGTTCATCTTTCATTTCTACAGAAATCTGATTCGCTCTTTTTGCAATAATAGCAACTGCCTCATAAATATTCCCGGCCTTAGCTGAAAAAACAGCTGGATTACGGGTAACCGTATTGTTAGGTGCCTTTACTTTTTTAAAATCTACCATAACTGATTTTATATTAATTTACTTTATTCGTCAAACTTATAATTGTCCAGAAATGCATTGATTGCATCATATTTCTTTTTGAGTTCATTGGCATATTTACTGTTCGGATATTCATCAGCGAAATAGTAATATTCTTCTTTGGCAGCATTATAACGCTCCAGTTTCTTATCCTCCACACTATTCACAGCCATTTCATATTTCGCGTCAAAAAGCAAATACATCACTTCTTCTCTGTATTTCGAACCCGGATAGTCTTTCAGGCAATTCTGCAAACTCACCACAGCAGCTTTATAATGTTCCCGCAAATAGTAGTTTTTAGCACTGAGATAATCTTTATAAGCCAGTTTATCTAATAATTCATCAATATAACCGTTTATTTTCTCTTTCCGCATACTATTCGGGTAACGGTTGAGGTAAAGCTGAAAATCCTGAATAGCTTTCAGGCTCGTCTGCTGATCCAGACGTGGTCTCGGAGAAGCCATATAATTACAATATCCCATCATATACAAACATTCTTCCGCATAAGAACTCTCCGGATAAAGCGAAACAAACTGCTTAAAAAGCTCTGAAGCATACTGATACTCTTTCTGATTGTATGTACAGAAAGCCCGATAATAAGCAATACTCTGAGCTTTACTGGTTCCCGTAAAAATAGAACGGATCCCGTCAAATAAATTCATCGCTTTCTGGTATTCTCCTTTATTATAATATTCTATGGCTTTAGAATATACATAAGGATAATCCGTACTCTTCAAAAGCTTTTGATATTCTCCGCAAGAACTGAACATCAATGCAACCAGAACAAATCCTATTATCTTCTTCATAAAACGAATGCTTTTTTTGCAACATGCAAAGATACAGCATAAATCCCAACAAACAACAATTTCAGCTGAAAACTAAGAATTAAAAACTTAAAAATTGTTTTTTTAAGACATTTTCATTTCTGATAAAATTCCTTTTTTCCCCCTTTGATTTATCGTTTTTCGGGTCTCCTGCTATTTTTTAGTTTTTAGTTTTCCGCTTTTAGTTTTATTAATTACCTTTGCTTCAAATTTAATGATATTCTAAAAATTCCAAAATATTAAAGACGTGGACATTTTTGAAAGAGTAAAAAAACAGAAAGGAAATATCGGTCAATATGCAAAACAAGCTCATGGCTATTTTGCTTTCCCGAAATTAGAAGGGGAAATAGGTCCCCGGATGAAGTTCCGTGGTAGAGAAGTATTAAACTGGAGTCTGAATAATTATATTGGTCTGGCAAATGACCCGGAAGTAAGAAAGGCAGACGCAGAATATGCAGCCAAATGGGGCCTCGCTTATCCGATGGGAGCCCGTATGATGAGCGGGCAGACTTCCCGGCACGAATATCTGGAATCTCAGCTCGCTGATTTCGTAGGTAAGCCGGATGCTTTTCTGTTGAATTTCGGTTATCAGGGAATGATTTCTATTATCGATGCCATGACAAGCCGTTACGACTGCATTGTATACGATGCAGAATCTCATGCTTGTATCATGGATGGTTTACGGCTTTCCCCGGCAAAACGTTTTGTATACGTACACAACGATATCCCGAGTCTCCGTAAACAACTGGAAAGAGCAACCAAATGGGTGGAAACGACAGGAGGCGGCATCCTGGTCATTACCGAAGGAGTTTTCGGTATGGCAGGCGATTTAGGTAAACTGGATGAAATTACCGCTTTAAAAGAAACGTTCAATTTCCGTTTATTAGTAGACGATGCACATGGATTCGGAACCATGGGACCGACGGGAGCCGGCACAGGAGAACACTTCGGGGTACAGGACAAAATAGACCTTTACTTCGGTACTTTTGCCAAAGCGATGGCCGGTTTTGGAGCGTTCATCGCTACAGAAGAGGAAATTTGCATGTATCTCCGTTATAATATGCGTTCCCAGACTTTTGCAAAATCCCTGACCATGCCTATGGTAGAAGGAGCTATTAAACGACTGGAACTGCTGAAGACACAACCTGAACGCCGCGAAAAATTATGGCAGATTGCACATGCCTTACAATCCGGACTGAAAGAAGACGGACTGAATATCGGAAACACCAATTCCATGGTTACTCCCGTTTACCTTTCCGGAAGTGTGGCGGAAGGCATGCAGGTAGCTACCGATTTGAGAGAAAACTATAATCTTTTCTGCTCCATTGTTGTCTACCCGGTTATTCCCAAAGGACAGTTGTTATTACGTCTGATCCCAACGGCAACACATACGCTTGAAGATGTAAAATACACCATTAAAGCCTTTAAAAACGTCGCAGAGAAATTAGCCAAAGGCGAATATAATAAGGAAACGCTGGTGGATGCAAATAATTTGTAATTCGTTCCGGCCAGCTGAATAACATTTATATCCGATCAGGCCAACATAAAAATTCGCTGATGGAAGAACCGAAGATACTTTCATCAGCGAATTATTTTTTCCGAAAGGTTTCCTTTTTCAGGCAAACTCTCTTCCGGACATTCGTATTTTTATCCTATCTTTACTGTTCATTCAACACCTGACGGATATCACGAAGCATTTCTGCAGCCGGGTATTCAGGTAAGCGTTCAATTTGAAAGTCCGCTAATATTTTTTCGATCCGTTTTAAACCGGTTTCATTTTTCTTTTTTCTGTACGCTTCCTTCAATATCCGGATTTTTTCAAAATCCTGTATTCCTTCTATCAATCGTTCCATACGTATAGAAGAGCGTCCTCCGGGGTAAACCAAGTAACAATCTCCTCCTCCAAAAGCCCGGAAACGGGAATCTGTCAATGGATTTTTAGTCCAGCTATTATAAGCCCAGCGTAAATATCCCCCAAATCCTTTGGCTGCTGCAAACCACCCCAGCCAAGCAGCTTCTGCCGGAGGAGAGAAAGTAAATGTATTGGGATAGGATTCAACACAGCAAGTATAAAAAGTACTCCGTTTACCACTTTTATTCCTTTCCCGTAATACTTCTTCCGGAAATACCTGAGCAGAGGCCAAACTGTAATCGAATATATCGGCCTCGATATCCGGATGATAATTTCCTGCTAAAGCAATTTTAAAAGCCGGATCCGCTTCCCTTATTATCCGGATCGCTTTTTGCATGACGTCCATGGGACGCTCGTCCATAGCAATAGTCGTTATTTCAAACCAGCCTTTCTCTTTCAAATGCCGGGCAAAATCTGCCAAAAAAGGCTGCCAATAGGCAATGTATTCCGGACTTCCCACATCAGCCCGAATGACTTGAAAAGAGTTAGAAGCCTGATCAAAATACCGGAAGGAAAGATCCCAGGGAATCATGGTATAACAATTGATCTGTTGGTTTATTCCCAATTTCATCATAAAATCCACCCATTTGTCGAATACGGCATAGTCATAGATCCATTTCCCTTCCAACGTCTTTATACGCATGACCATAGACTCAAAATAATCTTCGGTTTGCCCTCCCCAGGGTTTATGCATTATACTAGCTGTTATTATCTTTTGACCGGCATCAGCTAATATCTGCATTACAGGACGCATTGCCTCCAAATGTTCATCACTCCAGGGAGCCAATCCATAAAAACGGGCTACGGCATAAGGATTCTGCCATAAATCCAGCCGGAAAGACCAATCTTCAGGTGCAGGTAACTGTCTGGAAAGTACCTTTATCTCTAATGTCAAAGGAGCTATTTCCTTTTGGTTAAATGTCAGTTTTCCCCGGTAAACACCTGGTTTTGCATCCGCCGGAACCCTTATAGTCACCCAAAGCGGACGCACACTATTCGCTTCGATAAATTCGATTTTATTCCGGTCAATAGCATCGGCTACCAAAGAAGAATCAAACAAAGTCCTGTCAGGCCGGTGTCCACAAGTTCCTCTTTTATTTTTATTCAGTTCATCCGTCATTACATAGCGGACAAAACCAGCGCTTAACTGTTGAGCCGGAATCTTCTTTCCCCCAGTAGCCTCTAAATCACTCACCGAAATCTCTACCTGCTCCAGCTCCTTTAATGTCCGGATAAAAGCCTGTGCATTTATCCTTTCCCCCCGCCAGGCTGTTCCTTTCCATAGAGAACGTCTCCCTGAAAGCTGGGGGATTTCAACCTTAGCGTAGCGTACATCTGTAGATCCCCAACTGACAAAAACAGAGTCCTTCAAACGGCTCCATTCCTCCTGATCTGCCTTTCTTCCGTCCGACAGTTCTTCATAACCGGGCTGCCAGCTGAATTCCTGAGCAATCCCTGAAAGCGGCCACAGGACAAACCCTGATAAACATCCTAAAACAATAAAAAACGCCTTTTTCATCTTCTTTACAATTTAGCACATCCCTTCCTCCATCCTTCCCTATTAAACGTTAAATATACTATTTTTTATAATATTTCATAGCTTCCGGAATTTCAGCTTTCAAATCAGCGATCCGCCGGGTATCAGAAGGGTGGGTAGAAACAAATTCCGGGACTTTCTGACCTGAGGAAGCGGCAGCCATACGTGTCCAAAAATCGACAGCCTCCTGAGGGTTATAACCTGCAATGGCCATAAAAATCAATCCCAGACGATCTGCTTCACTTTCGTGTTTTCGGGAAAAGGGAAGCACGACCCCGTAATTAGTTCCCAATCCGATAGCGGTTCCCAGCAACTGCTGAGTAGTCTCCGGTTTATCCTTTAAAGCATAGGCCGCAGCTGTACTTCCGGCTTGTACCAGCATCTGCTGACTCATGCGTTCATTCCCGTGCCGGGCAATCGCATGAGCGATCTCATGCCCCATCACCACAGCAATTCCGGCATCTGTTTTACATACTGGCAAAATTCCTTCGTAAAATACAACTTTTCCTCCCGGCATACACCAAGCATTTACTTCTTTACCTTGCACCAAATTAAATTCCCAGTTGAACCCTTCAATTCGCGACTCCAACCCCTGAGACCTCAAATAGGTCTCCACCGCCTGAGCTATTCTCTTCCCAACATTTTTTACCCGTTGCGTATTTATGACATCCGTAGACAATTTATTTTCCTTTAAAAAATCCTGATAGGAAGTCAGGCTCATTTGCATAATCTCACCTTCCGGGTAAATTAAAAGCTGCTTACGACCCGTTATCGGAACTGTTGCACATTGTTGGAAAAAATATATTAAAAACAATATAAAAAAAATCTTTATTCCTTTCATAAGTTCCCCTGTTTATATAATGTCTCCCTTTTTCTTTTACTTGCGGGATACACCGAAAGTTTCAAAGATTTATAAAACATTTATTCCGACCTCTGCAAAAGCAAATAATTTTATAGACACGAAAAAAGGTTGCCTAAAATACTTGACAACCTCTCATTCTATCAGCCAAACCAAAAAATACTTTCTTTTAGGGATACCTCTTTCTTTACTTACGGAAAAGAAATACCGGCTAAAAATCAAATAATTAACATGGCATCCCCATACGTACCAAATCTATATTTCTCTTTTACGGCAACATCATAAGCTTTCATAACATTTTCATATCCTCCGAAGGCAGCGACCATCATCAATAAGGTAGAATAAGGCAAATGGAAATTTGAAACAAATGCATCCGGTACACTGAAATCATAAGGAGGAAAAATGAATTTATTCGTCCATCCCTCAAATTCAGTCAAACGTCCCTTGGTCGTCACACAACTTTCCAGTGTCCTGACGACAGTAGTACCCACAGCACAAACTTTCCGTTTTTCATCTTTTGCTTCATTGACAATTTTTACTGTTTCCGGAGTTACAATAATCTGTTCCGAATCCATTTTATGCTTGGTCAGATCTTCCACGTCCACTTCCCTGAAATTGCCCAATCCAACGTGCAAAGTCAAAAAGGCAAAATTAATACCTCTGATTTCCATTCGCTTCATCAATTCCCGGCTGAAATGAAGACCGGCAGTAGGTGCTGCTACAGCCCCTTCATTTTTAGCAAATATCGTCTGATAATTCTGAGCATCTTCCGGCTCTACTTTCCGGTTAATAAATTTAGGCAGAGGAGTTTCACCTAAATCGTATAAAATCTTTTTGAACTCATCGTAATCTCCGTCAAATAAAAACCTCAATGTACGGCCCCGGGAAGTCGTATTGTCAATTACCTCTGCAACCAAACTGTCGTCTTCCCCGAAATATAATTTATTTCCAATTCTAATTTTCCGGGCCGGGTCCACCAATACATCCCAAATACGTAAATCCTTATTCAGTTCCCTCAGTAAAAAAACTTCTATTTCCGCTCCGGTTTTTTCTTTATTTCCATAAAGCCGAGCCGGAAAAACCTTTGTATCGTTAAATACAAATACATCTTTCTCCTCAAAGTAGTCGATAATATCCCTGAAGATCTTATGTTCAATCTGCCCCGTCTTTTTATTCAGCACCATCAAACGGCATTCGTCCCGGTTAGGAGTCGGATGCAAGGCAATTAAATCAGAAGGTAATTTATATTTAAACTTCGATAACTTCATATCTTCAATTTTATATTAACCATAAGTATCCACACAGTGAAACACTTGGAACACTATTTCTCCTTATTTTAAAGAAACGCCCAAGTCCAAAATAAGTTGCGCAAGTTAGCCTTTTTCTTGCAAAAAAGCAATCAAATCATCCATTTTATTTGCCCTTTCCACCCGAAACTCTCCTATTTTCATACGTCTCAAACCCGACAAATAAGCACCGCTCCCACAAGCTTTTCCAATGTCATGTGCCAGAGAACGGATATAGGTACCTTTCCCGCACACAATACGAAGTTCTACGTAGGGAAGTTCAAATTTTACCACTTCAATCTCTTTGATATAGACTTTCCGGGGTAACATTTCCGGTCCTTTCCCTTTACGTGCTTTTTCATAAGCTCTTACGCCATCTACTCTTACTGCCGAATAGACAGGAGGGATCTGTTGAATTTCCCCAGTAAACTGCAAAAGTATTTTTTCGAAGGAATCCCGCGTAATATGCTCCCAAGGGTATCTTGCATCGATCTCTGTTTCCAAATCAAAGGAAGAGGTAGTAGCTCCTAAACAAATCTGAGCCAAATATTCTTTTTGCTGCCCCATATAACTTTCAATTTGTTTTGTCCACTTCCCGATACATACGATAACCAAACCTGTAGCCAAGGGATCCAAGGTACCGGCATGTCCCACCTTCAATTTTCCGTATTTCCTCCGTAAACACCACCGAATCTTGTTCACAACATCAAAAGAGGTCCATTTCAGCGGTTTATCCACCAAAACCAAAGCACCTTCCTCAAATATCCCTTCTTCCTTAAATAAAATCATATTTCATTCCGTCGAATTATACCTTCGGCCTATTCAATGATCAGGATAATCATGCCTACGACCAAACAATAAACAGCAAACCAGATCAATTTCCCTTTTTTCACCAGATTCAACATCCAGCTGCAAGCAATATAACCTGAAATAAAAGCAGAAAGGAATCCCACGGTTAAAACCAAAGCAGAAATTCCGCTTTGCCCATGAGAAAAATCACCTTTCATCAAATCCAGTAAAGCTTCTCCCAAAATAGGCACCAATACCATCAAAAAAGAAAACTTAGCCACATTCTCCTTATTATTACCCAATAATATTCCTGTAGCTATCGTAGATCCAGAACGAGACAAACCCGGGATTACCGCACAAGCCTGTGCCAAACCGATAATAAACGCATCTTTAAAAGATATTTTCGTCTTTACCCGGGGCTTGGCATAATAAGCAAAAGCTAACAGTACAGCTGTTACCAATAAGGCTCCTCCTACAACAGTTAAACCTGAGCCAAAAAGAGCCTCGACATAATCCTTAAAACAAAAGCCTACAATCCCGACTGGAATCATGGACACAACAATTTTCGCAATATAGATTGTTTCTTCATTCCACTTAAAGCGGAATAAACCGGCCAATAAGTCAGCAATCTCTTTACGTAAAACAACAATAGTACTGCAAACAGTAGCTGCATGTACGACTACAGCAAAAGTAAGGTTCTCTCCTCCTTGAATTCCAAAAATCGCATTAAAAATTTGAAGATGTCCGGAACTACTAACCGGCAAAAATTCTGTAAGGCCTTGGATAAGCCCCAACACCATAGCTTCTAACCAATCCATATCTGTTCGAAATTAAAATAGGGAACCGTATAAATCCTCCCCTTTCCGTTTAAACGATCCATTCATTTTTTAACAGTCTTCCTTTTTCCCCCGGGGATTACGCATAATCGCCCAAAAGACAAAACCAAAACCGCCTAATACCACGATAGGAGCCAAAGTGATTCTCCTAAAACTAAATATATCGTAATTAAATTGATTCGGATCCTCGCTTCCTCCCCCCATCATCAATATAAAACCTAAAATAATAATTCCGAAACCAATTAATATCATTTTATAATTCCCTGCAGGTATCGGGAAACCGGCTTTTTTTACCGGTTCTTTCAAATTGCTGTTTTTCGCCATATTTTTATTTCTATTTTATACATTTCAGACGCGGTAAAGATCGTTCAAATCCTTGTTCAAATAAGTGACAACAGATAACCAGGAAGAGAAAAAAGAAAGTAAAATACCTGTAATAAATACAAATACCACCATAATGACCAAAATCTGATTATTCAGTATATTAATTACACTTCCTACTTCCTTCTGTAAAAAATAAACGGAGGACAACAAAATGATATTCGCAAACATACTCCCGAAAAAGCCAAACCATACCCCGTCCCGGATAAAAGGCTTACAGATAAAAAAAGGCTTTGCTCCGACTAACTGCATTGTCTTTATCAAAAAACGCTGCGAATAAACCGATAAATGAATGGTATTCCGGATCAACGTGAAGGAGATCAGAACCAATACGGCCCCTGCAATCAAAAGGATAAAACTAATCCTGCGAATATTTTCGTTAATATATTGAACCAAAGATTTCTGGTAAGAAACTTCCTGAACCACTTCATAAGCCGAAAGACTTTTTTCTAAAACAGCCAAAGAATCATTATTGGCATAAAGGGGATTAAGCTTTATTTCAATAGAAGGTAAAAGCGGATTATAGCCCAAAACTTGTTCAAAATCCTCTCCCAGTTCCATTTTAAAATTACGAGCAGCTTCTTCTTTACTGATAAAGACTGAAGACACAACAAAAGGTTTGGTATCCAGAATTTTCTGCATTTTTTTTATCTCTGCCTCATTGACGTTGTCTTTCACAATAACAGAGAAACCTATGTTTTGCTTCACATGATCGGAAATGAATTTTGCATTTAACAGAATAAATACCAAAATTCCTACAACGACCAACACCAGAGCAATGCTCAAGGTAGATACGAAATAGGATCCGACAACTCTTCTGCTTTTTTTCCCGCTCATTTTATTTCTTCTTAAAAATCTGACAAATATAATAATAATCTCATCGTCATACAATAATTTAAACACGATCCAACTTATAAATATCTTTTCGTTTTTGAATTTCCCCTTCTTTTTCAATTTCTTCCCGGAGGTTTAAAAATATTTTTTATGATTTTATTTGTACAAACTAAAAAACACTTTATATTTGCAGTCGCTAAAGAAAAAAGTTCTTTCCCATATTTGTTCCCTTCCCACAAAATTAAAGGAAGATACTGAAATGCGAAAATAGCTCAGTTGGTAGAGCACGACCTTGCCCGAAAGGATGAATAAAACCGACCTTGGCAAGGTAATGTTACAGAAACTGAATTTCATTGAAATGCGAAAATAGCTCAGTTGGTAGAGCACGACCTTGCCAAGGTCGGGGTCGCGGGTTCGAGTCCCGTTTTTCGCTCTCTGTGAGGAGGATGCTCGAGTGGTGGAACTGGTAGACACGCAGGACTTAAAATCCTGTGGCCATTGCGGCTGTGCGGGTTCAAGTCCCGCCTCGAGTACAGAATTAACTCAATTAAACCCTGTAAATCAAAAATTTACAGGGTTTTTCTTTGATCCCTAGATTCATTTTTACATCACACTGTAATTTAAATCCCGGGGAACAACCGGAATGAATAATAAACCGGAAAATCCGGACACGCCTGTTTTCCAAAAGATATTCTCCTACAGCAAAGAGTACAAAACCTGTCTTTTACACCGTTCAGGAAAACTAAATTTATTCCCTTTCGTAATAGAATATCTGAACAAAAACCTAAAAAGATGCATTTTACGCCCTACGAAAATCATTTTCTAATTCTTGCCATCGTCATCATTTCAATGGCATTAGTTTTCTATTCTATCGGAGTGTGGAGCGAACGGATTCAAGGGCGGCTGAAAGGATGGCATGTCGTTACATTTGGTTTGGGATTGGCCTGTGATTTCATCGGAACCTCTTTTATGGCCAGATTAGTACGTCTGACCGGCCATGATGACAAATTACATGCTATAATGGGGATTATCGCTATTATTCTGATGTCTATACATGCGATATGGGCTTTCTGGACTTTCTGGAAAGGATCTGCAAACGCCAAACACAATTTCAGCCGTTTCAGTATTTTCGTTTGGTGTATCTGGCTCATTCCTTATTTTATCGGGATGTATCTGGGGATGAGTTCTCAAATGGGATAAAATGGCTTTAAAAACAAGATATGAAAAAAAGAGGGATTCAAATAATGACCACCTTATTACTGGCAGACTTTATCGCCCTGTCCGTAACGGGCTTATGGATGAGATTCGGCCGGATAACAGATAACCTCCAACAAACACATGCCATATTGGGTATGTTTTTTATATTACTGGTCTTCTATCACTGGCATTTATTTTTAACCCTCTATTTTCACTTATGGGGGAAAAATAGCCGGAAACAAACGGGAGCATAAATGCGCTCCTTTCTTTTTCACAAACAGGTTTTAAACGGATTTAGCTTTCATTCTCAAATACAGGAGCTTCGGGAAAATCGATTTTATTATGAGTAATATTATTGACAAAATTAGTCACCATTATCTGAGAAATTAATAATATCAAATCTACCAGAT
>JAEXFF010000331.1 GCA_023400335.1 Bacteroidota bacterium | reverse complement strand
TCTGTTTCCTCCTCCTTTTCCAACTGCTCAATATCCTTACGGATTTCCCGGATCAAGGTATCATTGTCCTGACTCAAAATAGCTAACATTTCTTTTGCTTCGGGTAAAGGCTCTGAATCGCAATGTTCTTTAATCCGATTGTGCTCCAGGTAACCTTGTAAAGATCCGATCGGACGTTCATCCAATGAACGGATCCGTTCAGCTATATCGTCAATATCTTCAATTAATCCGTTATACAGTTCTTCCATAAAAATGTGATAAGAATGAAAACTTACTCCCTTCACATTCCAATGGTAATTCCAGGTTTTTGTCAACAGCACAAAATGGTCTGCCAACAAATTATTTAAAACCGTCTTACTGGCTTTTACAGCCTTCGGTTCCAATCCAATATTTGCTGCCATAATAATTTATTTAATAATTAAACACTTTTGATTATGACTATAAACGAATCCGGACAACTTTTGTTGCAAAAACCCATAGAAATGAAAAGAGAAAGAAAAGATAATATAATTTTTAATTAAATTTACCTGCGTTTAAAATCATCAACTATGCTGATCAATATTCTGCTCGTCGGACTAGGTTCCATGTTCGGGGGAATTGCCCGTTACCTGTTGTCCGGTTGGGTCAAACAGCTTTTCCCGGGAATGTTTCCCTTCGGAACTTTCACGGTTAACCTTATCGGCTGTTTTATCATCGGCTTCCTAAGCGGACTTATTCCCTCATCCTCTCAGTTTACAGCTCATCACCGGCTCTTATTTGCTGTAGGATTTTGCGGCAGCTTTACCACTTTTTCCACTTTCTCACTGGATAATCTGGAATTACTCACAGCTAAGGCTTACCTGCTTTTTTCTTTCAATATTCTCCTCAGCATATTCCTCGGTTTAACCGCTACCTGGGGTGGCTACCTGCTGGGAAAAAAGTAGAACCGGCCTTTCTCTTGGAAGGAATAGACAAACGCTTCCTCCGGAAGCTGATTACCCCTTAGCTGACCGAGGAAAGCGGAATTCCCATTTAAATTATAATCAGCTCCTTTTCCGCATGTCAGCGAATTGACAAACAGCTTTCCGTCCAACAGAATGCCATCCACCGGAAAAAGGGACCGGTCAGGAAACAATCCCCTATTAGAGGGTCAATTCCTCCGGTTAAAACCATCAATCTGGTAATAAGCATCCGCCCGGTTATCTCCCAATAAATATTTCGCAAAGTGAAACCACATCTTTCTTTGATAAAAATCCCGCTGTACACCGCGGAATCCGTGTCTTTGTCCGGGCAATACCACCAGATCAAAATTCTTTCCGGCCCGGATCAAGGCATCCGCCATGCGGAATGTATTCCCGGGATGCACATTATTATCAAAATCCCCGGTAACCAATAAAAGGTACCCCTTAAAATTCTTCGCCAATTCCTGGTTGGTAGGTACTTTTGTCCGGAAACTGATTTCTTCCTTTTCTCCTGCCACACTATCTTTTACCGTCTTTTTTATTTCCTTTACCCCATGATGGGTTTCTCCCCACCATTTATTATAAATATTATTATCATGATTTCCCGCGGAAGAAACAGCCGCCGTATAAAAATCAGGATAAGTACAAAGGGCTGCCGTCGACATAAAGCCTCCTCCGGAATGACCGAAAATGCCAACTTTCTTTATATCAATAAAAGGATAACGGTCGGCCAGTTGTTCTATACCATATTTATCATCTGCCAATGCATAATCCCTGAGATTATCGTATCCATACGTATGATACCACTTATCCCTTTGCGGACTTCCCCCCCTGTGCCCGAAATTGACAACAATGAATCCTACCTGGGCGAGGGCATTATTATATACCCCTGAAGGACTGAAATCCAAAATCTGGGCTTCTGTCTGAGGTCCGGGATAAACATAAGAAATAACAGGATAGCGACGGGTCGAATCAAAATCCGCAGGTTTCCACAGGACCCCGTATAAATCCGTCACTCCATCCTTTGCCTTTACCGTAAAACGTTCCGGCATTTTCCAACCCATCTCATACAACCTTTTTAAATCCGGACGAGCCAATTCCACTATCACTTTTCCTTTATTATCCCTTAAAACAGAACGGGGCTCCAAATCTACCCGGGAATAATTGTCTACAATATAACGGCAGGATTTGGGCATAGCTGTTTTATGGTTAGCATCTTCAGCCGTAAGTAAAGTTACCCCGTTAGCATCTATATCAGCCTTGTATATAAAAGAATAATAAGGATTTCTATCCTTTTCCCGTCCATATCCCTCAAAATAAAGAGTACGCCCCAGGGTGTCGATACCGACCACCTTCCCGGCTACCCATCTTCCTGAAGTAATGGGATTTTTCAAATTCCCTTCAGCATCATAATGATAAAAATGCCCCCAACCGGTACGTTCTGACCACCAGATAATATCTTTCCCTTCGTTCAAAAAAGAGAGCTGATACATCTGATCGTTAAAATAAGGTTTGGATTTTTCATTAATCAATACCTGAGATTCCCCTGTTTCTGTACTGGCTTTACAAACATCCAGTTCATCACAGGTCCGGCGACGCCGCTCAAAATAAATGCGGTCGGATTCCTTACCGGCATGTACAACCCGCAAAGACTGGTCCTTCCATTTTTCAGTCTGGATTTTAATTTGCTTTCTCGTAGCAATATCAATCACAGTCAAATCATATTGAGGCACTTCTTTATCCCCAGCCATAGCATAACGGTATTCTTCCAGTTTAGGCCGTTCCGCCAATACATCGATCACCCATAAATCTTTCACCTTCCGTTCATCCGAACGTACTACATATAATTTTTTTGAATCTTCAAACCAACCGGCACGCGCCCATTGCCTTTTATTACTGGTATCCCGCTGATCGTATGCATAAGAAAAGAAAGGCTGGCCATCGGTAGTCAACTGGATTTCCACCGAATCCTTATCCCCCTTCTTCATCACATACAGATTATGCTTCCGGGCAAAAACAATATAGGTACTGTCGGGAGAAAATGACATCCATTCGTTTTCTTTCTCTTTTTTTACGGAGTCTTTCCGGACCAGCTTCTGCGTATAAATGTCGTACTCATAATTAAAATCTCCCGTTTTAAACTGAAGGGTTTTCTCATCTTCTTTAAATTGAAGGTCTTTGACCGGTAACTGTCGGTAATTGTAAGGTTCGCTAGTCATTTTCGTCAGTTCTTCCGCCAGATACTCATTTTCGAATAAAAACCTTTTTTCTTTTTTAGCCGGATCCACGAAATAATATTTTGTCCCTTCTCCTGTTTTATAGGAATACCAAAACTTATCACTGTCTTTTAAAAAATGAGGTATGACCTTTAAAGAACCCACTTCCGCATCTATTTGTCTGAATTTTTCAGCCTGTACAAAATTAGCCTGCTGTGCCTGTACACTTCCGATAGAACAGCAAATTGCAAAACTTACGATTAATTTCCAAGTACGCATCTTTTAATCCAATTATTTAAACTCTATTTTTCTACTATACACTAATTTGACGAATAGTTTTTACCCTATTCCCTGTCTTTTCACAACTTAGCGTACAATTATAGACAAAAACAACGTAAAATCATTATTTTTGCAAACAAAAATTAGCAGTTTTTAAACAAATACCAGCATTTTTGAAATATTGTCTTTATGGAATATGCAGTATTATCCTCCGACACCCTGAAAACTTTCCGGGAAATACAAAAAAGAATCCGCCGGCTTCAAAACTGGGGAAGCATCGATAGTTTAAAGCATTTGGGTATCAATCCCGGCAACCAAGTCGGTGCCAGTTTCGTATCTTTGAAAAAACTGGCTTCCGGCTATTTTCCTAACGAACAAATAGCCTGTTTGCTATGGAATACACAAAGACGGGAAGAGCAAATAGTAGCCTGTCTGCTACTTCCTAAAAAAATAAATAAAGAAAAAATTACACAATTAATACAGAGTTGTTGCAATTTTGAAATTGCAGAATATTTCGGGTCATTTTTCTTATACGATTTTGAAAATCTGTCAGAAATTGCCACGAAATGGATAAATTCTCCAAATCCTTTTATGCAAATCGCTGTTCTTACGGCATGTGCCAGACATTTGATTTTAAATAAATCCCGGACTGTAATTTCAAAGGAATTCTTTAACAGCGTGATATCCAACAACTATAAAGATAAATATGTTCAATTAGTCGCCCAACGGTACCGTTAAAAGAGTTAAACCGGCGAACTGTTAATATTAATTAATGTTAAACCAGCCCTTTTAATTTAGATTTGCCTCCAGCAAATGAGAAATCTTTGTTACATTTGTACGGTTATTACGGAAAAAAAGTATTAATTAATCATTTAATATAAATTGCAATTATGGCAAAATTAGATTTAAGCATTTATGGGATTACCGGAGTAAAAGAAATCATCCACAATCCTTCTTATGATGAATTGTTCAAAG
>JAEXFF010000297.1 GCA_023400335.1 Bacteroidota bacterium | reverse complement strand
AATATGTTACTTTATAAAGCTTACAAGAATTGCAACAAAGTACTGCGGCAAACAATAGAATTAAAAAATTGATTTTTCCCATAGATCATTCTCCTGATATTTGAATACAAATGTACATGAAATTTTTGTTATTTGTAATCTTATCTTGAGGGAATATCACGGTTCTTTCACTTAAAAAAGTCGTGTTAATTAAAAAATTCCATTCCAGGCGGATAGGGTCCGGTGCAGAAAAATCTGTTCTTCTATGCCCTTGGCCGGCTGCTTTTCGATTAGAAAGAGGCTAACCTTCCATTGTCCATGCTTTCCTTAGGATTCCTCTATATATTAGCCATTATAAAACTAATTAAATCCAAATTGAAACCAGTTTATTTAACTATTGATCTGTATTTAATATGGATTTAAGAATACGAATCCTTTACGCATCCCTTGCCCTGTCTTAGTCAATCCTGCCTCAGGTAAAATGAAAGAGCCGTGGGAAGAATATCCTGTATATTTAAAATTATTTCGTATATTTACATAATATATAGTATGGTTCGGTAAAATCAATCAAACAAGTTTGTTGCTTTTGTTCTTGCCTTTCCCTATATTTGTATGGATATGAAATTTAGATGTCATGAGATATTTAGACCCTAAAGCTGATTTGACTTTTAAAAAAGTTTTCGGTGAGCATCCGGATTTAGTCATTAGTCTGCTGAATGCCTTACTGCCTTTGGAGCCGGAGGAAGAAGTCATGGAGATCGAGTATCTTCCTGCCGAGCTGGTACCCGAAAACCCGTTGCGGAAGAACGGCATTGTCGATGTGCGTTGCAAGGATAAACGCGGAAGGCAGTACCTTGTTGAGATGCAAATGGTATGGTCGCCGGAGTTTCAGCAACGAGTGCTGTTCAATGCATCGAAAGCGTATGTCCGGCAAGTAAAAACCGGAGAAGAATATGAATTGCTGCAGCTTGTGTATTCGCTTAATCTTGTGAATGAAGTCTTTGAGCCGGAATTAGAGGGATTCTATCATTATTATAAAATGGTTCATGTCGAACATTCCGAAAAAGTAATCGACGGTCTTCATTTGATTTTCGTTGAGTTGCCGAAATTCAATCCCTGTAATTATTCTGAAAAGAAAATGCAGGTATTGTGGTTGCGTTACTTGACAGAAATCAATGAGCAAACCCGGGAAATTCCTGCTGAATTAATGGAAAATCCGGAGATAAAAAAAGCAGTTTCCGTTCTGGAAGAATCTGCCTTTACCGATGCCCAATTGTTAGGCTATGAAAAATTTTGGGATATTATCAGTGTCGAAAAAACGTTATATGGAAGCGGTTGGAGGAGAGGTTTGAGGGAAGGTAGAGAAGCGGGAAAGGAGGAAGGAATAAGGGAAGGAATTGAGGAGGGCAGAAAGGAAGGAATAAAGGAAGGCATGAAAGCGGGAAAAGCGAAAGGCGAAACAGAAATGCGGTGTAAAATTGCTTGTAATCTCAAAAAGACAGGTCTGCCTTTGGATGTGATCATCCAAACTACGGGCTTGACAGCAAAAGAAATCGATGAATTGTGATGCGGTTGATTTTAATGTAAAATTGTCGATAAAATGAGGAGCTGAAAAGTATTCGACTTTTCAGTTTCCTCACTATTAACCTACCGCTCACCGGATGTGTCGGTCTATATATTCGGTTATCTTTGCAGATGACGGTCGCGGAGCGTCCAACGAAATTACCTTGCCGTCTTTGTCGAAAAACAGGAAGCGCGGGATGGCGTTAATGCCATAGTTTTTACATACTTCAGAGTCAAATGCATCCAGGCAGATGAATTGTCTCCATTGCGGTTTGTCCTCTGCCAGCTTCTTTTCCCATTTGGCCTTGTTTTTGTCCAAAGAGATACTGAGCAAAACGATTTTTTTATTTTTGGCATAATGGGCCGCCAGTTTTTCCATGTGTGGTATTTCTGCACAACACGGACCGCACCAGGTTGCCCATACATCGATATAAACCGCCTTGCCGTGGAAGTCGGACAACCGGAACTTTTTCCCTTTGGCATCCGTCATTTCAAAATCGATGGCGGGCGCCCCCTTGCGCAACTTGACGTAATGGGCATACATGTCGTCTGCTAAGGCTCGGGCTTCAGGGTTGGTGGAGATATTGGAATAAAGCTTATATACCTCTTCCATATTGTCCGGAGCTTGTTTCAAATAGCTTTGGATATATTCATCTGCAAAGGCATTGATTACTTCCTGATCGGAAAATACTTGTTTCAAACTATTGAGGTAATGGATATCTTTCTCTCTTTCCGGTGCGGGATGATGACGTAAATAGTGACGCAGGTATTTCGCGGCTATGCCCAAATTATCTGGATCGTTCCGATCGAAAGATTCTGCAAATTGCTCGAAGTCAGCATCATTTTTCAGTTTCGACCAGGCAAAACGGAACAAGCTCTCCGGAATACTGCGGTCTATCTCAGCCATCATCATCCGGCGGAATGCCAGACTTTTTACTTCCTTCAGTTCCGACTTGACTCTGTCCATGTCTTCCAGGAATTTTTCCCGGTATTGGGCAAAAGACATCGTATCGATACGCGAAAAAGGCCACACATTATAGAGCGACAAAGCTTCATACTTCTGCATAAATTCAGTACAATCTCCATTATCCCCTGAATATTCTAATTCCAGGTCGTAAGGCAGTAGGCTACTCTTGTCTTTTTTCTCTACGAAAGAAAAGGTAAGCGATGCTTCCATGCCATTTTCAATATAAAGCGGGAGAATATATTCATACTTTTCAAAGAATAATATGGCTTTGCCCGGTTCCTTCAGGGTAGTTGTATAGTCGAACACTCCGTTGTCATCTACCTGTACGACTTCTTTTTTACGGTTAATCATCATAATGACATCGCCACCCTTGAAATCTTTTACGACTCCTCGGATGTGTGCGGGATTTACGCTATTTGTCGACGATGCTTCCAAGGATAATAATGCTAGTAATCCAATAAGAAAATATCTCATAATCAGTTCTTTTATTTGTTATCTTTCATATCTTGTTCAATTAATTCGGCACATTGAGGATCGGAAGGACGGGTATACTTGAAATTGACCAGATACCCTTCCGGATTGACCAGCATGAAGCGGGGGATTCCGGGCATACGGTAGGCCTCGCGAATGAAACGCATTGCTTCTTTGCTCAATACATATTGCGCCCATTCCGGCGGATCTTTTTCCAGAAATTTTTTCCAGAGTTTTTGGTCTGAATCCAAAGAAACACTGATTAAAGCGATTCTGTCATCATTGGCAAAATGTTCCTGCAATTTAACCATATAGGGAATCTCCAGCACACATCCGTGACACCAGGTGGCCCAAAAATCGACAAACAGGTATTTCCCTTTCAGGTCTGACAGGCGACATTTTTTCCCTTCCCGGTCGATTAATTCAAAATCCGGTGCAATTTTGCCCGGCATCAGGTTGCCGAATGCTTGTACATATTTTTTGTATTTGGCTTCCACTTGTTGGCGTACCGAATCGTCGGTACATATTTGACGGTAACGTTTCATCATTTCTTCCAACGATTCTCCGGAAGCATAATAAATACGCCTTTCCATTTGTTGTGTAGCAAAGCAATTTTTTATTTCCCGGTTACTAACCAATCGCTCTAACCAATCCAGCTCATTAGTATATCTATTTTTATGACCGAATTGCGGTTCCTGTTGACGATGCCAGTCGATCACCCGGCTAATTACAAAATCATCGCATTCTTCCGGGTTATTCAAATCGACCTTTTTTATGAAAGCATCATAGTCGGTATCTCTATTATTCCCTTCTTTGCGTTCGGACAAATTCCAGCCATATATGGTCAATTGCCTTTGATACCATAAATGTAACTCCTTATGGAATTGCTTTTTTATTTCCGGGTCTTCCACCTGTTTTAACAGAGGCCGCATTCCTTTTTCGATTTCTTCCATCTTTTTTTTGTATGGGAGAAAAGTCAGAGACTTGATATCGGCAGTGTTCCACGGGCTTGAATTT
>JAEXFF010000163.1 GCA_023400335.1 Bacteroidota bacterium | reverse complement strand
TCGCAGTGCAGTATGATATTGATGTAGAAGCCGTAATGTTCGAATGCCCTAGATACTTTAACGGTATCGATCTTACAAAACTCGATTTATATGTAAATTACATTAGAGCTGACGGAGGACCGAGTAGTTATCATATCGAGGATGTCACTATTAATCCTGAAAATGATAAACAGATCCATTTCACTTGGCTGGTCGGTGGATATTTGACAGAGGTTGCAGGAAACCTTCAGTTTATTGTATCTGGATCAAAGACGGATGAATCTGGAAATGTAGTAAATAAATGGAATACTGAAATTAATAGCGATTTATATATACCAAAAAGCATAGAATCAGCCGAGCACGTTGCCGCATTATATCCGGACATCGTAACGCAGCTTCTTACAAGACTTGAAAATACTGCGGTGTATACACCATCTGTAAGCGCAGACGGAGTAATTAGTTGGACAAATGATAATGAAAAAGAGAATCCGGAACCAGTGAATATTAAAGGTCCGAAAGGCGATAAAGGAGACATTGGTTTAACAGGAAATGGAATCAAAAGTATCGTGGAACATTTCGCTGTATCGTCGTCTAATACTAAGGCACCTACGTCTTGGTCGACGACACCTCCAACCATGACAGAGACTAATAAGTATCTGTGGAATTATGAGACAATAAATTACACAAATGGCTCATCCATGGAAACAAATAAAAAGGTAGTCGGCGTATATGGAAAAAAAGGAAATACTCGACCGCAAGTGCCTAAGGGCGATACTGGAAAAACAGGTAATCAGGCTCTTCAGGCGACGAGGCATTGGACTATGACATATACTCAAGTCGACATTACGGCAACCGGAAACATCTCTGATTTTAACAGAACACCTGTTATAGGAGATGTGTTTACAAATATCGATGGCAGCTCAAATACTGGTACTTGGCAGGTAACAAACGTTACTGAATCATCCGTCACTATTAAACTCCTGTCGTATACAAGTAGCAAAGGCGATAAAGGAGATAAGGGTGATACAGGAGCTACCGGACCGAAAGGCGATAAAGGAGATATGAGTTTTACCGCCTCTCTCGCGATGCATTTCAATCTTTGTCGAACAGGTAAAGTGTATACCGTTAAATTTCCGTTATGGGAAACTTCACAAACATCTTCCGGAGAAAAGCTCGATGATAACGAAGGCCTTATACGCTTGATGTCAACCGCAGCGGAACATCGAACAGACGACTATGAAAATATTCCGCTGTTTAAAACTTATGATTGCAATGCATATGTTACTGCCGACGGCGAAAGAGTTGTCTCTGCGATCAAGGGCCAGGATGACTTTAAAGATACTGGTAAAAATGACGTATTTGTTCTCGGTATGTCTTATTATGAGAAATACTGGTTAGAGGATGGATACTGGTATTACTCCAGGTCAGATCTTCCGAAGGATGGGTATGTTCTCGCAGAAGAATGCAGAAAGAAAGACGGTTCCGATCAAGGCTATGCCGTATATGGAAAATACGTATGCGGATTAATTGATGGAATTTTATATTCTTCAAAAGGGCTTATCCCTGCAAGATATTGCGCAGGTCGAACAGATGGGCAGTCAAGAGCGATCTGTTATAACAATAACATCGGATATTTCAAACAAAAGGGTACCGGATACGCTGGCGGAATGTCATGTGATTATAAGTATATGTATACATCATTTTGGCTTACATTCGCAACGATCAATTCTCAGTCAGTTGCTGCCGGAGTTACAAACCATAATTTCCAGTATCGAACGGATATTGCGGAAGAAAATACAAATCGTATTATTGTCACAAATTCACAGGCTGGAAATATAAGTATTGGGACTTATGTCAGCATCGGGGATAATAAGTCAACAAGTGCAGTCGATCGAGTTAATTGGTCTGTGCATAATCTCGCAGAGGATGTGCGCGTTATCGGAAAAGAGGCATATGATGACACCCATACAGCAATTATTCTCGACGCTACATTTACTACGACTGCAACGACCTGGATATCATCGTTCCATTGGAGAAGTGGATTTAGCGATGAAGTTAAAGGAAGAAACGGTTGCCCTTGCCAGACTGTCGGAGAACTTACAAATGGGAGATTCCCAATCGTGCTCCAGGGAATTGAATTCGCAGTTGGCGGATATGAAGTCATGGCAAATGCTGTGATGAATATTATTGATAGTGCCGGAACACGAGAAGTATACGTCACAAACGATGCCTCACTTCTTACGACAAATATCGCTACTATCAAGGAGAAATACAAAAAGCTTGTGGAAAACATTCAACCGACAAAAATTAACCAGTGGAATTATATCACTCACATGCAAGTAGATCTTGATAACGGAATGATTACGGTAGCAAAAGCAGGCGGAGCAAATTCTGGAACCGCATCTGGATTCGCCGACGGATTATATGTTGATGGAGCTTCAAGTGGACAAAGAGAGTTTCTCTTGTTTGCCGGTCTCGGGTCTGGTGCTCCTGCTGGTCTTTTCTGCCTGAATGCGAACGGTGGCCTGGGTGCTACGAACTGGTATATTCTGTCTCGCCTGTCTTTGAATGGAGTAGGGGTGAATTGAGGAGCGAAGCGTAACAAGAGGGGATAACTCCCCTAGGTAAATTTTTAAGGTTTCACACTCGAAGTTGCGGGTATTCTCTTGTTTGCCAATCTCAGGAATGGTGCTACTGCAGGTCTTTTCTGCCTGAATGCGAACAATGACCTGGGTAATACGAACTGGAATATTCTGTCTCGCCAAATTTCTGAAAATAAATTATGAGTGTGTTTCGCACCTAAGTAGGGCATCCGAATGGATCTTTAATATTGTATAAAAAGCCGGCAAGTAGGAATAATCGCGAAAGCTGGTACACAACAGAAAGACGATAATAAAATGAAACGTTATCTCAAAAATTATATTTTAACAGTAGACAAAGTAGAGGAGGCTATATACGATTGTCTTAGACGCAAATGGAAACGCACCGACGTGTCCTACTTCTTAGCTGCATACTACGAATGTGATGGTAAAAACATCCATGAGAGAGCAAAAATATGCAAGGAATATGCCAAGTCGAAAGAGACGAGATATAAACTATATGAAGCTATATCGAAAGCTGCTTATTCGATGTACCGGGAGATCGAGAATAGAGACATTGTTCTCAATCCAATTGTTTATCAGATGCGGTATGATCGAACCTCCGAAAAAATAAGGGAAATCGGAATATCCACAATTAAGCAACAGGTCTATGACTATTTGGTCGTAAATGCATGTAAAAAGATGTTTATGGCTAAAATAGGATATTTTCAGTGTGCATCAATACCCAAACGTGGGCAGATTTTCGGTAAGAAAAAAATAGAGCGATGGATCAGAAAAGATTACAAAAATAGTAGATACTATTATAAGTGTGATATCAAAAAATATTATCCTAGTGTCAATATTAAGAATTTGGAAAAGTTTCTTCACAGAGACATCAAATGTGATGATATTCTTTACGTTATCCATTTTTTACTTGGGACATACAAAGGCGGCCTATGCATTGGATCATATTTATCACAATATTTAGCAAATTACTATATGTCCTACGCCTATCATCATATTACAGAAAATTCGTTTTCAATCCGCAGGAGGAAAAATGGCGATATTGTTAGAGTAAACAATGCGACACATGTTTTGTTCTATATGGATGACATCATTATATTCAGCGGGAGTGTGAAACGGCTGGAAAGAGCAGTTAAAGATTTTAGGAGATATATAACCGATGTATTATTTTTGACAATAAAAGAAAATGATGGGATATTCCGAACAAGGATGGCAAAAGTTGATATGATGGGATACTGTGTTTCAATCAAAAACACAATTATTCGACTACGTATCTTTAAGAAAATTCGTAGGTTATTTTTGCGAGTAAAGGGAAGAACCGAAAATTTATCGCTGCATATTTCGCGTAGAATATTATCCCATTATGGTTGGCTTAAACATAGCGACCTATATCCGTTCTGTAAACGTTTTAAAATAAAGACAATCGTTGGCCGAGCAAAGAAGGTGGTTAGCTATTATGACAAACGCAGCATTCTCGGAGAAACCGGATAAATATAGTTACTTTAAACTTGCTGACGGATCTGCTGATATTTTCATCAGGATTTTCGATCACGAAGAAACAAATGACGATGGAGAAGTTTCTTATATCTGTAAAGTAAATGAGTTCAGAACAAAACAGAGCGTCATTACTGAGGAG
>JAEXFF010000189.1 GCA_023400335.1 Bacteroidota bacterium | reverse complement strand
GTGTAGGAGTAAGATACATATAAGGTCGTTTAATAAGTCGGTTTTAATTCCAGTTCCATCATTACGGGTTTATGATCACTCCAGGGTAAATTCGGAGACTGATATTGCAGACCATAAAAGGAAGAGGAATAAAGAATAAAATCAATCCGGAGTAAATTTCGTAAGCCCCGGAATGTGTAACCATATCCATTGCCACATTTCCGGAAACCGTCAGAAAGCCTGCCTTTGATGTGATGATAAGTGTAAGAAGCAGGAGTATCATTAAAATCTCCGCATACAATGACCGGATAAGAAGTCGTATCGATCACGTGTCGCACAATATCTGCTTGTTGCGCCCGTATTTTAAAATTTTTTCGGAGTGTAGCCAAAACATCCCGAAAGTTATTATTAATTTGGCTCAGGTTATTATTGTATAGCTCAGTGGGACTTAATTCCTTTCTTTTCTGACTAAAATCCGTTGTTTGCAAATGACAGTTGATAACCCGGATGGTTTGCGTTCCGATTTGTATATCGGCCCACATAGCATCGTTTTGAGTAACTCCCAAAGGAATTTGTCCGGAATTGATAATCGGATATTTACTGAATATGGCAGATCCCGTATTCGAAGATCCCGGCAGATATTTTACTGTAAAGAAGGGTAAATGCAAGAGCTTACTTAAAGAATCGTTTGGTAATTTAGGATTGTTCCAATATTCCTGGAAACAGACGATACCTACAGAATGTTCGGAAAGATAATCCGCTATGGGGAGTTGGCTGTTTTGTTTACTGAAATCCTTGAAATTTAGTACATTATATGTGGCTATCCGAAAAGAAGTACTATCCGGGGAAGCCGTTTTGGAGGAATGGAATTGAAAAATTGATAACAGGAAAGAGATATTCCATAAAATAGCAATAGCCGGGAGGAAAGCCCATTTCCTTTTTTGTATTGCCCAATACAGCAGAATCAGGAAGTTAAGAAACAAAATAGCAGGCATCCCCAGGCCTGCAAAGGCGATTAGCCCGGATTTTTCCGGAGGAATATAAGCTGCCAGAAAGGCCAGTCCACTGCCTATACTTGCTAACCAGGTGACGAGTATCATAAAAAGGGAAAAAAAATATCTGAGAGCTGCCATACCAGATTTTTCTGCTAAAAGTTTACCGGAAATCAATAAGCATTTCCGGTTTTTATCATACTGTTTTTATTATTTTTCAATATTGTTGAAATCATAATCTTATTTTTATTTGCCTTCAGGAACGTTTTTTATATAAGTAATTTGTATTTGGAGAAAGATACCAATCCTCGTCCTGTTCCCGGTTACTCTGTACCCAGGATTCAAAATGCGGGTAAGCAAGGGTTATTTTTTCCCATTCATGCGGATAAAGGAAAATTCCCGGAATTTGAATTGTCCACATGTATTCGTTGGTTACCACTTGCTGCTGTGCCGGAGTGCCGCTTAAACCTGAATGTTTATAGGTAGGTAAATGAATTTCTATTCGATTTTCCCTTTTGGTCCCGACAATGACAAAATAGTTTAATTCTTTTAATTCGATGTCTTTTACGTCTACCGGGGAGCTGAACTCTATGGATACCTCAAAAGAGTTAGGCGTCGCGTCATTTATCCATTGGGGATAATTACTAATCGTATTGATAATAAGGGACGTATTATTCGATCCCAGCATTTGATGGGCATTGTCAAAGAGAGGAACGACTGTGTAACCCGGATTATTTTCCGTACCATTTCCGTTTCTTTGGAAAATGGATAGCGGTACGTCTTTGGAATAGGAAACGCTTTGAATATCATTTACTTCCAATTGATCAAACTGGATAGCGGCTCCCAATTGACGAGCTGCTCCTACAGCTCTGATAGTCAGGTGTAAAGTCATTTTACTGACAGCATTCTCTTCTTCGTTTTTTATGTAATAATAAGTCATAGAGTCCAGACTGACAACCAAATCATTCAAATCGAAATCGCCCGGGCTGGGAAAATTATCTTCAGAAGCAAAAGTATAGGGGGAGTCAAAAACTATTTTTTGGGGGAATTCCGGTTTTACCGGTTTTTCTGGTGTATAATCGTTTCCCTGGCTACATTCACTGGGTTTAATTTCTATAATAGGGCCGCTGTCCGGATCCTGCATTATTCCCAATATTTTATAGGAATGGGAATTTTGAGGATATGTTTTACAATCCACAATAATATTTTTGTGAAAGATAACAGTCGGCTTATGGTTGTCCGGGCAAATTAATTCTCCTATTTGAACCAAAGCATATTCTCCTTTTTCCCCTGTTCCCTGAAAATTATTTTGTCCCTCATTGGCCGTACGCAGGATTTCTGTTTGTAACATGGCTAAAAAATCCATATTAATGTGAGAATTCACTATACTGATTTCCTCGCTTGTAAAGGAACATTCAGGGGCAATATTGAGCACAGAACCGGAAGGCATGTTCACTTGTTTGATATTGGTATAACATTCGTTCGTAAATTCATAAGAATCTCCGCTTTTTAAGAGGTTTGCGTAGCATTTCCCTTTATTGAGAATTTTCATGCCCCTTCTTTCCGAAGTAATTTTGTCGCAATAGAGGGTTCCTTCATTTTGAAGGATACCGTTATTCTGGAACTGAAGTGTAATGAAAAGTTTCTCTTCCTCTCCTAACTGGCCTCCTGGGGCAATATACAAAGGAGCATCAGGAGCATTAAACTGAAGTCTGCAAGGCGTTTGTGCAAGTAGTTTCCCGGATTCCAAAACATAAATCTTTTCATTCCTTTCCAATATTGTCAGTTCGCTTGTATTATTCCATGTCCCCGTAATGTACAATGAACACCCTGCTCCATAGCCGGGAAACGTGATTTTTCCGGTATAGCTCGTCCGGATAATATAATTTTTCCCTGGAGAAAGATTGGTATTTTGCTGGGTTCCGCTGATTTCAATAACACCTTCCGGAATATCTACAGTCAGTTCCTGTAAAGGGGGATTGAAGGAGGTAAGCTTTTGATTGGATATGTTGGTCTGGGCTACGGGAGCAAAACTACAATTCAGTTGTCCTTGTTCGATTGCGGCCTCTTTTATACTTTTTCGTCCTCCAGGGCTTGTCTGCCGGATATATAAAATAGTTTGTGTACGGGGAACCGTAATATTTTTTATTAAAGGTTTAGGAGCAGTACCCCATCCTATTGCACAGAGAGCTGCTGCCGGATCTAAAAGTGGATTTTTATCGAAAATTTCGATTGTATAAGGGTATTGTCCGTTGTACAGATCGTAAGGTGTAATTTCTACGGCAACCGAAGTTGTCGTTGACCAGTCAAAATTATCCGGAATGTTTTGAATAAAATAATCCCGGCCCAAAGCTTCCGGGTCGTAAGTATCTTTGTGACAACTGCTGAAAATAAGGATAAAACCTAGAATAAAAATTACCGGTCGGATGAAGGATGTCATTTACTAATTATTAAATTTACAAATACTGCTCTCTTTCCTAACTAGGGACAAAAGTATAACATTTTTTGAGGAATGACAACTCTTGGTTATCAGATGTCTGCTGAATACAATGGATTCTTTATTCAGGTGTCCGGTCCGGGGAAGGAGCACTGCTTAGAGATAATTTCATAAGAATCGGATTATGGTCACTCCAGGGCAAATGAGGAGATTCATAACTTATACCTTTAAATAAGGTGTCGTAAGCTACAAAATCAATCCGTAAAAGGCCTTTGATACCGTTAAATGTATGTCCGTAACCTTTCCCGCAATTTTGAAAACCATCCAATAAATGGTTTCCTTTAATATGATTATAGGCAAATGAGATGGGAGTATCGTTAAAGTCTCCGCAAACAATAACCGGATAAGGGGTGATATCTATGATTTCCCGTACCTGCCTGGCTTGTTCTGCACGGATTTGAAAATTTTCTTTTAATTGCCCTAATAATTTTACCAGTGTCCGGGCCTGGCCTTTCCAATTTTTGACACTTTTATATTTTTCATATTTTTCCCGGTTTATATTTACATCAGTTGTTTGCAGATGATTATTGAAAACCCGGATCGTATCATTTTGAATTTTTATATCCGTCCACATACTGGAATTCTTTTGGGAATTGAAATCAATTTTTCCGTATCGGATAATGGGATAACGGCTGTATATACTGATTCCAAAATTTGCCCAATCCGTCTGACGGTTAAAAAATACCCGGCGGTAAGGAAGTCCTAACCTGGTCTTTATATAATTTGTATCTAAATCTGCTTCTTCACAATGTTCCTGTATACAAAGAATATCGATGTGATTGTCTTTTACAAACTGTTTTATATTATATTGAGGATTTCGTGCAATATAATAGAAACCTTCGACGTTATAACTGGCAACTGTAATCTGTTTCCCTCGGGAAATTTCCGGTAAATCTTTCCAGGGGGATTGAAACATGGCCTTAAAAAAATTATAATTCAGAAGGATGGTTAATAAGGGTAACAAAGCCCACCATTTTTTTTGAAAAATCCAGAAAAGAAAAAGGAGAAAATTTCCCACTAACAGCAGGGGCATAAATAAGCCTGAAAAAGCCGGTACCCACCATTTATTCGGGTCGGTAAAAGGAGCCAGTAATCCTACTAATCCTAAAAGAGCAAACCCCAAAGCTGCCGGTTTCATCAGCAAATAAAAGAAAAACCTGAGTGCAGCCATTTTTATAATACGTTTTGGGGATTAATTGCTTGCAAAATTAGGAATATTCGGGAAAAAACGGATTTATTTCTATTATTTTATCAGATTAGAGTCTTCATCTTTATATTCTGTTTTCCGGGTAAAAAGATTTCCGATATTTTTTATATTTTTTATTACCCGGATTTTAAAACTATTGAAAAAAGAGCCGTCTTGTCCTACCGTATTATATCCTGTTACAGCGCGGGCTTTACGTTTACGGACAAAACAGATTTTTCCGTATTTTTTCAGACCTAGAGCCATGGATCCATCTTCTCCCCGGATGATATCTACCCGGTAGCCTACTTTTCGCCCGTATTCAGTGTTATAAGCGAATACCAGGCCGCGTACACTGAGTTCCGGTCGTTTGAATGATTGAAGATACAAATGGGTATCCCGAAGCAATTCGTACAGTTTGACTCCTAACCAGGGATGCTGTTGATCCGGAATATAGCTCCAAAGAGAAGAGACGGCCACAATACCGGGTTTTTCAAGTTGATTTACTAACGTTTCCACGTATTGGGGGGGGTAGAGGGTGTCGGAGTCAATGCAGATATAATATTTTCCCCGGGCATGTGCCAGGCCGCAGCGGCGGGCATAGCCGCAACTGTGTTGATGTTCTGTGTAAAAAGGCACACCGGTAACTTGAAATATTTCAGCAGTTCTATCGGAAGAATCGTTATCGACGCCTATAATTTCCAAAGGATATTTGCATCGGCTGTCACTCAGGGACCAAAGATTGGCCAGCAGGTGTTTTTCTTCGTTATAAGCAATCACGACCACAGAAACCAGGGGCTGATCACTTTGAAGGTGCCGAATATTCTCTTTTACCTGACTGATGATAGTTTGAGAAGCCTCATGAAAGGGTTTTTCGTAAACAGAGAGATATTTTTTATACCAGGTCATAAGCATTAATTTTTAAAGTTTGTAAACACCTTAGCGTAAGAACATACAAACATTTTCTATTTTAAAACATCTTCGAATAATTTTTCCCACTGCTGTCCGATGTTTTCCATTTTAAAACGTTCCACATGCTTGCGGGCCGTTTGTCCCATGCGTTTGCGTATCTTATCGTGTTCGATAAGGTAACAGATTTTTTCGGCTAATTTCTCAATATTTCCGTTTTCAACGAGTAATCCGTCTATACCGTCTTCGATGATATCCCGTGGACCACAGGGACAACTGAAAGATACTGGAGGGAGACCGCAAGCCATAGCCTCAATAATTACCATACCAAAACCTTCGTAACGGGAACTCAATACAAACAGAGAACTTTCTATATATTTTTCAGTAATATTGGAGACAGAATGTTCTAATTTACATGTATTTTGCAGGTTTAGGCGGTCAATTTGTGCTTGTAGTTCTTCCCGCATCCCGTCCCCATATATAGAAAGAGTCCAATCCGGGTGTTTTTCCGATACGATTTTCCAACTATCAATCAACAGATCGAAACCTTTCTGGGGTACATATCTCCCTACGGCAATCACTTTTTTATTTTCGCAAACAGACGTATTTTCTGGAAAAAAAGATAAAGGGTTATAAATGACTGAAACATTGTTGAGTTCCGGCCATTTTGCTTTGTCTTCTTCGCTGAGGACAATAAAACGACTGAGTTTTTTAAGTTCCCGTATTAATTGTCCCATCCAGTATTTGGCTATGCTGTTTTGCACAAAAGCAGGAAGGCGGTAATTTTTAAAATCGCGGTAATTCGCACGGCTGAAATGAATTTCTCCCAATTTGACACTTCCGTCATCAATTTTATTAATAAAATTGATGTCCCGGCGAAGCAGGGAAATGGTGATATCGGGTTTTATCTGTTTTAAGCATGCTGTCAATTGACGGCGAAACCGTTTCTGTTTTTGAAAATAACCTGTAATTTTCTTTATAGGTGAAACCGAATATAGATCGTCGAAATTAATGCCTAGCTGAATCAGATGTATTTCCGGTGCTAATGGATAATAGGGCGGTGTATTTCTGCCTTCGGTGAGAATGATATAAATTTCATATTTATCCTCTTGGCCGGCTAAGTAATTAGCTTTAAGAGAGAGCACTCTTTCCATTCCACTGGGATAATAAAGACCGGGAATACAGTAGGCTATTTTGATTTTCATAAAACAATAACTTCTGTTGCAAATATAACTATTTATGAAATATTTAAAACCATGTAAAGAATTATTTTGACAGAGCATATTCACAGGAAAAAAAGAACTATACAAAGGGGAAAAAACAGTTTGGATATTGAAAATGTTAGTTAATCTTGCCGCAATAAAATAATAGTAATATTTTTTTTAAATTTTTTTAATAAATAAAGAAGTATGAAATTTTGTGTGGTATATTGTCGTATTTTCTACCTTGTTTGTATTGTTTTATTGCTGTGTTCTTGTCTAAAACATGCTGGTTTGTATAAAGGACCGGATCCGGGAGTATTAAAAGAGCCGCTTTATATCTATCCTTTTTCCCGGGAAACCAATGGAGTAATTGCTGAGATAACGATACAGACCAGAGAGAATGTGGATTTGGAACAGTTGAAAGTCGAAATACCACCACTTAAATATAATAAATCGTGGTTGTTTACTTTGACACAGGATGATTGTAAACATGCTGCATATTGTTATACCTGGGCGGCGATAAACGGGCGTCCTCTAACGGAGAAATATTACTACGACGTCCGGCATTATTTGTACAATGATCTTCCTCCGGATGTGTATTCTATGGGAAAAACACTGGGCTCAACAGATGGGGCTGGAAACGAGGTAAGGTTCAATTTTACAACAACATTGGCTCCGGAATGGAATTTTATGAATGCGGAGTGTCTTTTGGGGGAGCGACCAATAATTATCGTTTTTATATGAAGTCAGGACTAATTTGGGATGACGTGGTGGATATCAAAGAAATTTATTGAATCACAGTTACAATTAGAGCAGGAGGAACGGGAAGCTGTTTGTGTAGGAGTACACGGTATGGGTACGGACTGGATAGAATTCTTTTTATGGCTGAATGATAATTATGGAAAAGACGGAGAGGATTCGATGTGGTTTACGAGCCTGGAAGAATATTATGAATACAATTATACCGCATACATGGAAGAATTGAAAAAGAGATTCTGAATAAAAATAGCTTTAAGTTAAAGATTGATTTACCGGCAGGGGAATATTTTTATTATCCTTCAGTAACGTTAAATATAGAGGGACTGGCTAGAACAGATATACTTTCAGTGTCTGTTAATGATGCAGTAAAAGGATTATCCTGGGGAGAATACGGGGAGGGGACAATAGTGAATATAAATTACAGTAAATGGCTGCTCGAGCATGCTACACATTTTGTTGAGCAGTATGAAAAGAATCCGACGGATATTACCCGTCGGGATGCTCATTATTTTGTGGCAATGTTAAAAGAATCCCCTCAGAAAGAGGCTTTATTGAAACGAATTAATTGACTGTTTGTGATTCTTTTGGTATTTATCTTTACTGAAATTTTACCGGTGAAGGGATGTTTGTTTTTTATAAAGAAATATCCTGCGCAGCATTTTTGTGAGGTATTCTGATGCCAGATGTAAAATGTAAGCGCAAGAAATTATACCAATAATCGACAATAAGAATCCGGTAGGAAACCGGAATTTAGAAAAATATCCCATTATAATGAATTGCACAATATAAATATCTAAGGTTAATTCAGCTATAAAAGAAATTACTTTGATGATTTTTACCTGATGAGTATGTTTGGCAAAGTAACTGCAAAGTTTGAACATATATAAGGAAAATAGGCTTAAAAATATAGGTAATAGCAGTTGTAAATTATATATAGGTGTCTGTGTGTGGAGTATTTGGATTTTTAATCCGTAATATATAGCCAGAGTGATAAATAAGAACAGTAAAATTAATTTTACATTGCCTGTAATCAATCGTTTTGATGCTGTAATGGCACCCAAAAGCATGATGATATAATAGAAATACCAGTGTAAAAAGTAATTGTCCGAGATATTTTCTATAATCCAGTCAGAATGAGGTGTAGCAAAGTAGGTGATTAAAAAAGGGAGTAGAAAAAACAGACAGACATATACAAGAGAATGAGAAAAATATTTTAAAGTAAAAAAGAACAGAATATAAAATAAGAGAATGGCTTGCAGGAACCAATAAGGTGGAATAATATAATCTATTAGACTATAATGACTTATTCCTAATAAAGAACAAAAGGCTATAAATATCCATAAACTGGGATATATTCTGGTATATCTTCTGGTAATCCAATAATAAAATCCTTTTTCTCTGTTGCTTAAATAGAGGGCATATCCGGATGAAAAGAAAAACAGTGAGTTGCCCAGAGCTCCGCCAGTGGATAAAAGTTGAAGGGAAGGAGGGTAGAGCGGCCCTAAATGGGCATTTGTTATGAGTATAGTAGCGAAAAAACGCATAAAAGATATTGCTAATCTTGAAGAATCTGTATTTTCCATAGGTTTGTCAAATTTGGGGAAACTTACTTGGTAGATATAGATGCAGGAATTTTTTCCAGAACTAATTTCATTTGTTCTTCCCAGGAAAGATGACGAACCGTATTCCGGATTTCCTGAGGAGACAGGTGGACAGTGGGATAGAAGCGGATGATTTTTGCTATATCAATGGAAGATTCGTCTTCGGGTGCTTTCAGGATATAGGGCATTTTTTCAAAATCTTCATCTGTTTCGGAATAGATGAAAGGAATGCCGCGGGCAGCATATTCCCTGTTTTTAAGGGTCTTTATTTTATGAATACCGGAACGGTGACGGCCCAGACTTCCGATTCCAAAATCACATTGTTCAAATAATTGTTCGAGGGCTTCTCCATGTTGTTTCCCGTGAAAAATTACATAAGATTCCAGGTGATTCTCCGCAATAACGGGCAGAAGTTCATCGCGTTCGCGTTGTCCGCTGAGATCTCCTACGATATGAAAATATACCTTGTAGGTTTGAGGAGTGGTGTAATATTCGGCTAATCCCCGGATAAGACGGTCGTATCCGTGCCAGTAATGAATTTCGGCCACTCCGATGAGGTGAAGTTCCCGGTCGGTATTGTTGACCTGTTTCTTTACGGGTATTTCCGAAAAGTCGATGCCATTGGAGATCTGTATGGTCGGTACTCCGAATATAATTTTGTAGTCGGAAAAAGTGACGATGGCATTCAGCAGATGAGCTAATTTTTTGCGAAAACAACGGTCGATGAATCGTTCCGCTTTCATAAAAGGGGTGATATATTCCTGATCATAGGGATAGGTAGGTATTTCCATTACAATCTGTATACCTGCTTTTTTCATCTGACGAAGCATTCCAATGGTAAACGGATTCGCATTGTGATTTGAGCGCATATAGACAATATCTATCTGATGGCTGATAGCATAATTGACAACGGAATGGTATTCCAGTCTTTTCCTGATTTTTCCGTAAAAGGCCCTGCCATAATCTGCAATTACCTGATTGTCTGCTATCCGGCGCTTACCGGAAGCATTTTCCTGAAGATAACAAAGATGGGTTTCCAGACCATTGGCTTTCAGTGCGCGGACCTGTGCCTGTATCTTTTTACTGATCCCATTTGCAGGATCGAAATCATGGAAAATCAGAAAAAGTGCTTTCATTTTAGGAGAAATGGAATATTTATTCTTTAAATCAAACTGTTTTTATACTTTTGTTCAATTTATTTAAAATTGATGGTAGAATCACGGGTCCATAAAAGTATTGTAAATGCAAAAGTAAATTTAATATTTTACTTTATTACTTTATTTTTATCCTTCTTTTCACGGAAAATATTTTTAAACTGTCTGGGAGATGATTTTGTGGGATTGACCGGAACCCTTGCGAACTTACTGGATTTTCTGAATTTAGCGGAATTAGGAATTGGTGCAGCTATCGGAACAGTGTTGTACAAACCTTTATTTGACAATGATAAAGAAAAGATCAACGAAATTATTTCGGTGTTTGGATATTTTTATCGCATGGTGGGTTTGTTGATTTTAGGAGGAGGGATACTATTATCCTGTTTTTTACCTTTGATTTTTGCTAAAACAGGTTTCCCGCTGCCGTTAATTTTTTTCGCTTTTTATGCCTTCTTAACTTCTTCCCTAATCGGTTATTTCGCAAATTATAAGCAGACATTATTAGGGGCTGATCAGCGGAATTATGTTGTGACGGCTTGTTTTCAGACTACTAATCTGTTAAAGACGCTGGTACAGATTATGCTGGCTTATTACACCGGAAATTATTATTTGTGGGTAGTTATTGAACTGTGTTTTGGAATTATTTATAGCATTGTGCTGAACCGGAGGATTCATCAGGTATATCCCTGGCTTCGTTCTGAGGTGAAAAACGGGAAATTATTACGTAAGCAGTATCCATTGATTATGACTTATTCCAAACAATTATTTGTGCATAAAATTGGATCGCTTGTACAATTTCAGATCAAACCTTTGCTGATTTATAGCTTCGTGTCGTTGCAGGTCGTTGCTTTTTACGGCAATTATGCTTTAATCGTAGATAAAGTAGCTTTGCTGATTAAAAATATTTTAGGCAGTACGGGAGCCGGGGTCGGTAGTTTGGTTGCAGAAGGAGATCAGAAACGGATCCGGAAGGTATTTTGGGAATTAACGGCTTTGAATTATTTTATTGCGGGGGTACTTGTTTTTTCTATTTTCCATTTAATTGAACCGTTTATTGTATTGTGGGTTGGAAATGAGTATGTGCTGAACAAGGCGGTAGTAGTGATCATTTTGGGAAATATGTTTATCATGCAGACGCGTGGAACGAACGATCAGTTTTTGTTTGCTTACGGTTTGTTTAAAGATGTCTGGGCTCCGGTCGTTGAAACGGTGTTGAGCATTTCCATATCTGTAGTATGCGGTTCTTTCTGGGGATTAGAAGGAGTACTGTTGGGAAGTGTTGTCAGTATGTTTATGATTGTGGGATTATGGAAACCTTATCTGCTGTATCATTGGGGATTTAAAGATAGGGTGAAAGGGTATTGGAAAGAAATCGTCCGTTATGTAGGATTGATTGGTGCGGGATGGGGCATTTGCGCTTATCTGATCCGGTATATTCCTGTGGATCCTTATCGGGGATATGGCAGCTGGATAATGTATTCTGCTATTATCGTCCTGCTGATTAGCGGTTTGCTGGGAGGGTTATTTTATTCCTTCACGAATGGATTCCGGTATTTTGTTTCCCGTGTATTACTTCGTTTGAGGGGACGGTAATCCATGCATTTTTTTAGTGAGATACCAGGAGAATAAACGGAAAAAAACGTTTACTCCCAGAATTTTTAAGGTTACTATCCAAGGGAAAAGAGATTTGTTGTTACCGGTAAAAATGTCATGCCAGCGGGGTACATAGTTGTTTACCTGTTTCAGATAAGGACGGACATCTGCTTCTGGCGCGGAGAGATGGGCGGAGATCAGTCGCCGGAACAAACGGGAAAAGGCTTCTACCCGCACGGGTTTTAAAAGGGAGTATTCGCTTATCTTTGCATAATTGTGTAAATGGGCTTCAAAAAGGTCAATATGTTTGCTAAAATCATAGGAAGAAGATTGTGAATTATTGCGTATCAGCACAAAATATCCCCCTTTTTCCGAAATAAAGACGGTATTACATTTTTCAACAAAATCGGCAATTAAATAAGTATCTTCGGAAAGATGCCCTGTTCGGTAACGCAATCCCTCGAAAACAGATCGGCGAAAAATTTTATTCAGATTAGAAAAATGAAGGATACTGCCAGACCACCAATTCAGTAAAATTTGATCTTTCCCTTGTATGAGGCGGGAGGGTACTTCGAGTTTTTCCGTCTTCCCGTCCGGATAACAATTAAAATACGGAAATTGGAGTATATCAATATCGGGATGTGTTTCCAGATCGTTTACATTTTCATAACTATCGGGTGCAAGGGAATCATCCGGGTCTAACATGGCTATATATTTTCCGGCACATATATCCAAGCCGGCATTCCGGGCACTACTTACTCCTCCGTTAGGTTTGTGAATAACTTTAAAGCGGCTGTCTAAAGCCGTATATTGATCGCATATTTTGCCGGAATCATCTGTGGAACCGTCATCTATCAGTATGACCTCAAAATTTTGGAAAGTTTGAGCCAATACGCTGTCCAGACACTTTTTTATATAAGGTCCGACATTGTATACGGGAATGATAATACTTAGCAAAGGAGAATTCATAATTCGTCTGTTTATTTTTCTGCGAATATACTTATAAATTATTAATTTTGCCTTAAAATGAAAATATGCCGTTGTTAAGTATTGTCATTCCGGTTTATAATGCGGAAAAATATCTGGAAGATTGTGTCAGTTCTGTATTGGCTCAAGAGTTTACGGACTATGAGGTAATATTGGTGGATGATGGTTCATCGGATTCTTCTCCGGATATATGCGACCGTCTGTCAGCACGAGAGAAGCGTATACAGGTCATTCATCAATCTAATCAGGGCCAGGCCGGGGCCCGTAACCGGGGAATTGAACGGGCAGAAGGAGAGTATATCGGTTTTTGTGATAATGACGATATGCTGGCGCCGGAGATTTTTAAAATACTTATTGAACAGGCGACCGCATATAAAACAGATGTATCGGCCTGTTCGTATCAAGTGAAAGAAGCATCGGGTAAGCTGACGCATGCTTCTCATTCAGGGCAACGGTATCAATGGAACCAGTTTGAAGGTATGCGGGAATTCCTGAGCCGTGAGAAAATGGATATTTATGTATGGACAAAGATATACCGGAGAGAATTTTTAAATAATTGTAATATTCGTTTTGAAATAGGACGGAGTGATGAGGATTTCTTATTTAATCACCGGGTATTTATAGCGGCAACCTCTACTGTATTCGTGGATAAGGGGCTTTATACATATTATGTAAGGGAAGCGTCCGAATGCCGGATGCTTTATCGGAGAAACCTGAAAAAATATCTGCGGGATACGTTATACCGGACTTACCGTATAGAGAACATAACGGCCCGTTTGTTTCCGGATTTACTATATTTAGCCAAAAGGCAGACGATCTTTTATCATGTGATGATGCTGGGCCGGATTACAGAGACAGGTATTCAGGATTGCAGACGGCTGTGGATATATATCCTTCGTTATCTCCGGTCGAATTACCGGCAGGTCGTAAACGAACGCCATTATTGGGGCATGTCACTTCCGGGAGTGTGGCTGATGATGATCATACCCCCCCAATTGTATTATACTTATCGCAGGAAGATGCGTAAGAACTAATGTTTGAGAAACATTACGGCCAGGTATTTGGGTTTCAGGTATTTTAGATAGCCTTCTTTGATACAAATGCGGAAGATGCGGAATTTTTCTTTTGAAGGTAAAGTTCTGGCCTGCCAGATAACAGCGTTGAGTGTTATACGGAAATATTTGTCAAGGATAGTTTGTATCTCCGGGGATTTGTTTTTTCTGTAACAGGATATCTGTTGAAAAGTGGTGAAATAACCTTCTATATTCTTCCATGTAAATTGCTGTCCCATAATAGAAGTATCCCTAAGCCTGTGTTGGGGAAATATTTGAGGAATATAGCTTACTTTGGAGGCGTTGATATATAATAGAAGGGTGTACAATTGGTCTTCGTGTATGATTCCCGGGAAAAAAGAGAGGTTCAACTGTTTGAGGTAATCGTGCCGGATAAAGTTCAACCATACGGGGACGCGAAGAGTAGAGGTATCAAGCTGATATGTGAGCCAATTGATTCCACTTTGGGTTTGAGCGCCCGGATAAGCTTGGTGGGTATAACTTTGTCCGGTATATTTATTGTGGGTATTGATACAAATGGCATCGAAAAAGACAAAATCGAGGTTTTCCTGGGTGCATTTTTGGTAACAGGTTTCCAAAGCCTTTGGAGCCAGCAGATCGTCGCTGTCCATAAAGTAAATGTATTTGCCCTGGGATTCCTGTACACCCCGGTTACGGGAGCCGGAAGGGCCCTGATTTACGTTTTGGTGGCAGACTTTGATGCGGGGGTCTTTGTTCGCCTGTTCCCGGATAATTTCCAGGCTGTTGTCCGTAGAGCCGTCGTCAATAGCAATGATTTCAATTTCCCGAAGCGTTTGAGCACAGATACACTCCAGTGTTTCCCGAATATAAGAGGCTGTATTGTAGACAGGGATAATAACGCTAACTAAAATAGATTCCATAAAACCGGTCCTTGTTTGTAAATATTAATAGGATTTTATCCATTTTTGCTGTTGTTGATCATAATATTTGATCGGGCGGGCGGGATTACCTGCCACGATACAATAGGGGGGAACATCGTGGGTGACGATACTTCCGGCAGCCACAATAGAATGCCGGCCGATAGTAACTCCTGCAAGAACAACAGCATTGGCTCCGATCCAGACATCGTCTTTAATCGTAACGGGCGATGTCGTTACTCCCTGAGAGATGATCGTTTGCTGTATTTCCTGATAGTTATGGTTCAGGCCGGAGACAACTACTCCCTGGGCCAAATTGACGTAATTCCCGATATGAACAGGACCGATGATCGTATTGCCTATGCCAATGCGGCTATGATGACCAATATAAATGTCTCCTACCATGTTGTTGACCGTAGAGTAACTTTCCATTACCGAATAGGCACCCAGGCTGAACTGGTTGAAAGGAACGAGGTCTTTCCGGGCATTTCGGTACAGTACAGAACCTTTTCCGCGTTGAATATAGAGAGGACGGACCCACCGAAGCCAGCGTCGCGGACGTGTTTTTACAGGATGTATCAACAGTCTGTGAATAAAGCGTTTTAAACGGGGATTCCTTTTAATTTTTTCTTTTAAACAAGCAAACATCGTTTACAGTTGGGTTTGTTCAATGATTTTGATGATCTGTTTCTCAGCATTCGTTTTGATCCGGAATTCTACCCGGCGTGAGCGGATTTTGTCTTCCTCTCCATTGGAGGTGAGAACTGGCTTACTTGAAGAAAGCCCATTAGCCGTTAAATGATTTTTAGTCCAGGTAAACAAATCTTCGTCCTGTATATTTGAGAGCAGGTATTCTAATACATTCCGCGTACGGTTCTGGGATAATTCCATATTGTGAAAATACGCTTTCCGCAGAGAAGTTTCACCTTCCCATTCACTGGAAGTATGCCCTTCGATGCGAATTTCTTCAATGTCATTCTTGTATTTGGGATCGTTCAGAATTTGAAGAAAGCGGGGGAAAAAATTATTGAGGATAATCTTAAAATGATCATTAAGGTCGGCGCTACCTACCTTGAAGAGAATTTCAGGGTATTCGAAACGGATAGAGAGAGAGGAAGGATCAATTGTGGCATTCCATTCTTTAAGATTACTGGAAAATTCTTCCCGCAGATCGTTTGTCAGTTCTATCTGAACTTTTTTATAATCGGTAGCGACTGTTGTTACTTTCTTTTTATCCTGGATAGCATTGGTCATATATCCCACGGAGATAAATAAGAAAATAAGCATCAGAACAAATACGACGCCGGCGACAATTGCCCAGTGGGATTCTTCGTTGGTTTGAAAAAAGTTCATCACTTATAAGTTTTAAATGTTCATTACTCTTCCGGAGATTTATAAAGAGCGTTATGACTTTGGTTCAGTTTTTTAATAATGTGTTGTAATGTTTGAGTGAACAGGATCAGTTCCTTCGTATCCTTTTCGCGTTTTTCATTCATTTGTTTGATTTGTACCGTAACTTGTTCACCTGTGTTTTTCACCAATTGAGAAAGTTCATCTACTTGAGCGGTGATTTTTTTATTACCGCGGTTAATGCCCTTTTCCAGTAAAGTTTCAAGATTCTTGTTTGTAGCTTCTGTAGCAAGCAACAAGGTTTCAAGACGTTCGTAAAGGCGCCGGTTTTCTTCCTGTGTAATACTGAGGTATTGGGCTTGCTTTTGCATGATCTGGGAAGTGTTACGGGCCAGATCGTACAGGGCTTTGTCCTGGAACAGTTCCGTTGCCTGTACTGTTCCGTCGGGATTCAGCACGGGGCCTGCTTTGTGAATGTTTTCTTTTATAGCAATCAGTTGGTTGAGGATTTCTTTCATCACCGGTGTAGGAAATTCGTCATTGACTTTATTTTCTGCATAACGGATACCTTTATCCAGTAAAATTTCAAGGTTTTCGTTTGTCGTTTGACTGCTTTGCAGCAGTTGTTGCAATTGTTCGTAAAGGCGGCGGTTTTCTTCCTGTGTAATACTGAGGTATTGGGCTTGCTTTTGCATGATCTGGGAGGTGTTACGGGCCAGATCGTACAGGGCTTTGTCCTGGAACAGTTCCGTTGCCTGTACTGTTCCGTCAGGATTCAGTACGGGACCCGCTTTGTGAATATTTTCTTTTATGGCAATCAATTGATGAAGGATTTCTTTCATTGTAGCGGGTATATCGTTGGGTAGGTCCTCTTTTTCTCTGCGGATGCCATAAAATCCCGGGAATAGTTTTAAAAGAAGAGAGGTAACCACTCCCGAAATAATCGTTAGGATAGTGGTTTTTAGTCCTGTTAACAATTGAGGCAAAGCTGCACTGATATTTGTTACATCAAAATGCAGTAAGCTGTAAGTAATTCCGGCAAAGGTCCCTAACAATCCCAGTGAAATAACGACAGAATGGAGCGTCTGGCGATTGTACCAAAATCTTCCGATAAATGGAAACAGGAAGATAATCAGCGAACAAATAATGGGAAACAAGTCATTCATAAAGTAAAATTATTGTATATATGTTTTATATAATTCGGTCACTTTCTCTGAAACTCTCCGGCAATCGAAGCGTTGCTCGATAATTTGCCGGTTTACAAAAGCGTATTTATCCATGAGTTCCGGATGCCTGGCATATTGAATATAACATAGTGCCAGTTTTTCGGGGCTTGAAAAAGGAGCAATCAATCCGTTTCTCTCGTGGGTGATTAACTCCCGCGTACCGTCGGTCGGAGTAACGACCAGGGCTTTTTTCATGGCCATTGCTTCGAGCAGGGAGATGGATAATCCTTCCCAGAGACTGGGCAGACAGAAAATATCTATGGCATGTAATAAGTCGGGTACATCCTGACGGAAAGGTGTAGTTATAATGTAAGACCGGGCATTTTGTGCCTGAATAAAAGCCTGCATTTCTTCCTGTTGGTCACCTTCCCCTACGATAAGGGCTTTTAGTGCAGGCAGTTCTTTATGAGCCAGCAATATACTTTTTATAAAATCCAGGGGGGCCTTTTGTAAGGTCAGGCGTGCAATAAAACCCACAATAAGATCGTCAGGCTGAAATCCCAATTCTTCCCTTATGTTTTTCGATGCTTTATCGGGATCGAATTTTTCTAAGTTGATGCCGTTTTCGATAACCGTGGCTTTTTTTAAACCAAAATTCTTTTCTCCCGTTAATCGGTTACTTTCGGAAACGCAGATAACTTGTTTCGTATAGCGACAAATTAATTTTTCACTCAGGCAACGGAGCCGGTAAATCAAAGGCGATTGACTCTGATGAAAGCTCCAGCCGTGTACGGTATAAATGAAAGGGATATGAAGTTTATGAGCCCAAAAAACGACATTTGAGGCGGCCCGGCTTCCATGGGCATGAATAAGGCAGATTTTCTCGGATTGGATGATCGTCTTGATTTTTTTCGAAATTCTGGGATCGAAAGGGTAGCTGGTTTCGACAATATAAGTTTTGATGCCTTTCTGCCGTAAGGTGTCGACCATTGGGCCGCCGGTGAAGGACAGCACAACGGCTTCCACTTCCTGAGGATTGAAATGGCTTACCAGATCCAGCAAATGTGTTTCTCCCCCGCCGATTTGTCCCTGCCGGATGACTTCCAATACTTTTATAGGCTTTTTATGATTTATTGCTGTCATGGCGCTATATGAGTTTTACGGGTGTGAATAAATTTTTTACTACCTCCTCTCAGGCGGAACATATTGAAAACCATGATACAGAACAGAGCTGGCAGTTTATTGATAGATTTTTTAAATTTATCGTCGACCATTTTATCCGGAATGCCTAAACACAGAGTGATTCCGATGATGATAAATAATCCCCACCATTTGATAGCCAACGGCCAGTCCAGTATTTGCATAATTGTTCCCATGACAATGATTCCTCCGAACAGGATCAATCGCGGAGGAATTAACCATTGGATTAACTTATCACTGTAATCGATATTTCCGGAGATAATGGCATGGGGAAGATCCCGGAATACACGTCCCCATTGGGCAAACTGGGTTGCAATCCAACGACGGCGCTGGCTGGAAAATCCTGCCTTATTCTGGGTTTTTTCATCATATACGTAAACGTGATCCAAAAATTCGATGAATATTCTTTGTTTCAACAACAGGGCTTCCAGTTCCTTATCTTCACCGGCAGTATGCAGGTATTTGACATTTTTGCGGAACCACTGATAATCAAAAGCCATCCCGGAACCGATCAGGGCAGAAGAGATGCCCAGCCGGACATGTCCCCGGCGAAAAATAGAATTGTTGATTTCTTCACTCACACCGTCGAGGATGGCAATTTCCGTATTCCGGTTCTTTGCTGTCCGGTGGGTTTGAACAGCTTGGATTCCGGCATCAAATGCCTTATTGATCTCGGTAAGAAAATCTGTTTCAACAATATTGTCAGCGTCCAGTATAACGACAACATCATAAGAATCGCTACCCAAGGAGTCCATTGCCAGATTGAGGGCTTTAGCTTTAGAACTGTTACTGTAAGAAGCTTTTAACACTGTAATCGGCAATTTTGCAAGGCGTTCATTGGTGTCTTCCTGCATATGGTCGGAGATGACGACAATATGGAATAATTCACTGGGGTAATTTTGCAGCAGGAAGGATTGTACTGAATTCTCGATGATCAGATCTTCTTTGTATGCGGGAAATAATATGACAAATCGGCGTTTCTTTTTAGCTTCCGGATAACGCATATCCCGGCGTATAAGTGAAGCAAAGGTGTAAAATAACGGATAAGCTACGATCAGTGCGGCGATGATCCAGCAAATGTATTCAATCATATAGAATATTTCCCTGAAATTCATTATTATGACATTTTATTTTTCAACTTAAAAAAACTGATACATCCTTTCCCGACGGCTTCTGATTGGGGTATTTTACATCGTAGCAAATTTACAATTAAATTTTTAGGAATGGCAATACAAAATTGGTAAAGTAGGGCCAATACCCGCGTTATTCCTTGACGGTTACGCCAGGCATAGAGTAAACGGTTACGGGTGAGATAATATAATTTTAATGGGCTGTCTGCACCTGTGGAGCTACTTTCTTTATGATAAATAGTACAGCGGGGATCGTAGCGTAGTTGATAGCCACAGCGGATCATCCGACTGCACCAGTCTGTTTCTTCGTAGTAAAGGAAGTAAATTTCCGGCATCGGTCCTACTTCGCAAATCACTTCCCGACGAATCATCATAGCTGCTCCATGAAGTAAAGCGGTGTATTCAGGAATATTGTATTTTTCAGCATCAGGCTGGTTATAGCCGATGGACCGGTTGCGTAAGGTGTAGGTTGTCAGTGGCGTAAATCCGGCATATTGAATGTTTCGGGGAGATGCTGCAAATTTAATCTTGGGTGATACGGCCGCGGTTTCGGGATGTTGTTCCAATGTTTCGCAAAGAAAACCAATGGTATCGTCCTCTAAAAAGGTATCATTGTTTAAAAGTAAAATATATTTTCCCTTAGCCATCCGGATCCCGAGATTATTTCCCCCGGCGAACCCCAGGTTTTTGTCGCTACGGATCACTTGAACCGAAGGAAAGCGTTTCTGGATCAGAGCTGCTTCGTTTTCCCGGGAAGCGTTGTCTACCACAATCACTTCATAGACGCAGGTGTGCAAATGAGATTGCAGTGATTCCAGCATTTCACAGGTGTCCTGCAAACCATTATAGTTCACGGTTATAATAGATATGTCAGGGCTTAATGGCGTCATCATGTATTAGTTCTTTATCGTAATAGGGGGCTGTATATAAAAAGGCCATTAAAGTATAAACAATAATACCGTTGGGAAAATTGAGAACTTCATTGGCGTAACAGGTTACTAAGATGCCCATTATGCCTCCGGTAATAGCGTATAACTGTCCTTTCAGTTCTTTGCTTTTTATTTTATAAAAAATGATTTGAGTACTTTTAATCAGGATAGCGATGAGGATACATAAGTAGAGAGTGAGGCCGACAATTCCTGTTTCTACATATGTCATTATAAACCAGGAATCGGTTGCAATATAGGTGAGGGGGTCATGTTTATCTACTTCACGGAAACGGTTTGCTTTAACTCCGGCAAGTCCTAATCCAGTACCGAAAGGTTTATCTTTCATGAGCTCAGTTATTTTTTCCCGGTTTTCGACTCTTACATTCCAGGAAGCATCCGTGAAATCGAGACTGGTACGCATTCGCCGGATGAGCCGGTTGCCTTCTCCTATATCTGTATATTTTAAAAATACAAATGCCGTGATTAATAAAGCTCCACTGATAAAAATAGCTTTTTTTTCTCTGCATAAAAGTAGAAAAATGATTAAACCGACAAAAGGAATGGCAATATCACTACGGGTTCCGGATATCAACAGCCCGTAACCAGCAGCTATTGTCGTGCCCCAGTACAGCAGTTTGATCCAGAGTTTCCGGACATAAAAACCGGAAATACCGAACACAACCATAGATATTCCCATACCGGCTCCGTAGGCTGCAGCATCCGTAAAAAACGAGAAATAGCGGATTCCCGTACTAATGATATGAGTGCGGGCTCCTCCTTCTACAAATAACCAATTCAGTTCGCCCCAATCAAATCCCCTGTTTCTTTGCCAATAGCCTTTTGCTGCTGCCAATAAAGTTAAAACAGCCCATATAATAAGTAACCATTGAAAATGTTTATAACGGGTAAAAAGCAAAGGAATGAAGAGAGCGCAGCACAAAGGATAAAAGGCATAGTGGGGGAAAGCAATGGACCAAGGTTCCCATAGCGCTCTGGGGTTGAATAATTCCAAAACACAGTAAATAAACCAGATACTCCACAGGAGGGTCAAAAAATTCCGGCATCTTTTCCAGTCATAAGGATGAAATATATTTTTTAAAAATATTAATAAAAAAACTCCTATGGCAAGACCTAACATGATTATTCCCGGTTTCATGGTAATGTACCTGGAAATTCCCATAATAAAATAATTTAGGGTAAAAAAAACATAGAAACCCAATTGCCGGTAAAACATACCTGCACCGCAAATTGCTACTGCAGGAAGAAGGGCAAAAAGTAATGCGGGGAGTGGACCTCCCCGTAATACCAATTGATAAACGATATACAATCCGGCAATGAATGTTAAAGGAACAATATAGGATGTTAAATTTTTATACATTCAATTTTTCTTCTTTTGCCGTTAAACCCAGTTGCGAAATCTGGTAAAATAATTTTCGAAAAAAGGTATAAGGGGGCATCAAACCGTTGATTTCTTCAGCAGCATCCCGTTGAGCGTAATTGAGTACTAAAAATAAAGGAGTATTTCCGCACATTTCCCGTGTACGTTCAAACAATTGCTGATCGGTATTCTTCCATGTCCGCCGGGAATCTACAATTTGCAGGTTGAGGCTGACTCCTTGCAATATATTGGAAGATAGGGCTGCATCTTTCAGGGAAGGATATTCCACCAGGAACACTTTATCCTTAAAAGTTGAGGAGGAGGCACCTTCCAGTTTTTCTAAATTCAATGCCTGCACAAAGGCATGTGCATCTGTTTGATATTCTTCATGCCAGGATAATTGAGTAACTTCCATTCCCTGATCCCTCAGTTGTTTGGCAAGTTCTTCCCTGATATAGCTCTTTCCTTCATTCGGTTGATTACTGATCAGATTGATAATATTATTCCGATTGGGATTAAAATAAGTAATTGCATAATTACAGAGCGTTTTGGCCGAAATATCAGTATAAGTTTTACTATATCTTCTTGCCCGTAAACTTTGCGGTCTGGTAAATACACCCAATACACGGCTACCGGTGATTTGCTCAGCTTTGAATACATATTTTAGCGTACGGTCGAGGATTTCAATAATCAGGAAAAAGAAAATCGTAAATAACAATGCTGCCAGGTAAGCTCCGATAACGAGTTTCCTATTGGAAGTAGAATTTGGATTTAGCGGGTAATAAGCTTCATTCATGGGTTTCAATGTAGAAGAAGTCATCTGCAAACTCTTCTGACGCAAAATAGCGGCATTCAGGGCATCCAGTATAGACAGATATCTTCGTTCATTGATATTTACACTTCTTTCTTTACGGGTAAGCGTAGAGCCGATAGGGGCAAAATGGATATATTTTTTATCCATTTCATACCTGCGTTTTCTCAATACATTCAGTTCTGCTTCCGATTTTTTATGTGCAATAATCTGTGTCAGCCATTCTTCAATGACACTTGCATTAGATATTCCTTCTTTGCTGTATTTCAGATAGCCCATCTTTTTAAGGGCTTCCGACAAAGCTTTTTTATTCTTTTCAAGTTCCCGGTTTAGAGAGTCGATTGTGGTTTGAGGAAGGGCTTTCTGAGAATAAAATTTAGATACAGCCAGTTTTTCTTCGATTTCACTGATTTTGTTATTATAGAATATATAAGAATTATTGTTTTGAATAATAACGGTGTTGAGGTGCATTCTCTTTTCCAATTCGTGCAAAAGACTGTCTGCTACGGTAAATGTATTTATAGATTCCCAATATTGCAATTCGTAATCCCGGTTTAAGGCAGCTACACTTTTAGTTTCTTCCTCATAATTGATAACTTGTTCCCGGATGCGGTAATGGGTCAGATCGTCTTCTGAATTTTCCAATTCTTTACCTACCCGTGCTAATTCTGCCCGGAAATAGGCAATTACATTATTGGTTTCA
>JAEXFF010000176.1 GCA_023400335.1 Bacteroidota bacterium | reverse complement strand
CAACAAATGGAATAGCCCCTGTTTTCAAACGTCTTGGTATCATCGACCAATGGGGTAATGGCTTGAAGTTGATAGCCGATGAACTGAAAGAATATCCTAATATCGAACTTAGATGGAAGGAGGTAGGATTATCATTTCAAGTGCAGTTTGTAAGGCTGGATTATCTACAGAACGCAGAGCGGATAAAGGATGTGCAGCAAGAGTTGCAAAAGGCGACATTATATTTGAAGGTATTGCACTGTATAGTAAATAATACTTTATCAAGGCAAGAAATATCCCTTGCCTTGGGACAAAAGAAAGTTCGGGACAATTAAATAAAGTTATTCAAAATTGATTGCCAACAACCTGATCGAAAGAATTATCCCTGATAAACCTAATCATCCTACTCAGAAGTTTCAACTAACAGAACGTGGACAGTTATTTCTTGGTTTACTTGCAAAATGAAATGACTATGATATATAGCTATTTACATTGAAATAAAACCTCGCTTCGACTATATACGTTAAAGCGAAGTTTTATTATCTCAAAAACTTTTCGAAAAACCGTTTTTAATTCCCATTTCTCTTATTACCAATATTTTATCTTTATAGCATCCTTTTCTTTCCGGAAAGCCGATCATAAATCCCCAATCTTTTTCCGTTTTCCAATTTATTATATACTTTTGCAAAGGTGTAATTAAAGAATCAAATAATCTTATGTCAGATCTTTCCGAAGTCAAGATTTTTACCGGGGAAAACAGCAAATACATTGCTGAAAATATTGCTAAATCGCTTGGTTTAGAATTAGGTAAAAAAATTTTTTTGAATTTCAGTGACGGAGAATTTGCTACCGCTTATGATGAAACGGTGAGAGGAGATCATGTATTTATCGTACAGTCTACATTTCCGCCCAGTGATAATCTCATGGAATTGCTCATGATGATTGATGCAGCTAAACGGGCATCTGCCTATAAAGTGGTCGCCGTTATTCCTTATTTCGGTTTTGCGCGCCAGGACCGGAAAGACAGGCCCCGGGTAGCTATAGGTGCAAAATTAGTTGCCAATATGCTACATGCAGCAGGAGTTGACCGAATTATGACGATGGATTTACATGCCGATCAAATCCAAGGTTTTTTCGATATTCCCGTCGACCATTTATATGGTTCCTCTGTATTAGCACCTTACATCCGCTCACTGAAACTCGACAATTTAGCTATTGCTTCTCCGGATATCGGTGGTTCTAAAAGAGCAAATTCCTGGGCCAAATTTTTCAATTCTGACCTGGTTATTTGTCATAAAACCAGGGAAAGACCGAATGAAGTGTCAGAGATGAAAGCCATCGGAAATGTAATAGGCAAAAATGTAGTGATTGTCGACGATATGATTGATACAGCCGGCACCATTTGTAAAGCTGCCGACATGCTGAAAAACATGGGAGCTAAAACTGTTCGTGCCGTAGCTACTCATGCCGTCCTTTCTGGTCAGGCTTATCAGCGAATTGAGGCATCAGCTTTGGAAGAAGTTATTTTTACCGATTCTATTCCGTTGAAACAACAATCCAGTAAAATTAAAATCATTTCTGTTGCCGATATGTTCGCAGAAACCATCCGGAATGTATACGAACACAAATCCATCAGCGATCATTTTATATTATAATTCCTTTTCATGCGAAGAAAGGATTATCTAAAATTATCTGAAATGACTCTATTGAGGGGACAATTTTATCTCCATCAGGATAAAATGAAAACGTATCCGTCCCCTATAAAGCAATAAAAGACAATTTTTTAGATAATCCCTTCTTTATATTTCGTACCTTTGCAGGAAAATGAGAGAAGGACAACTTTTAATTTAAAGTTTATATGAGTGAAGAGGAAATCCAGCAAATCACCGATTTTCAGGTAAACGAAATTACAGAACATTGCATTTATTCCCGCCTGGCTGCCGTGCAAAAAAAAAGCCATAACCGTCAGGTCCTGTCGGAACTTGCCAGGGAAGAGTTAATTCATTTTCAAACCCTAAAAAAATACACCGGACAAGCACCTGCTCCACGTAAATGGAAGGTGGAAGGTTATGTTTGGATAGCTCGCTTATTTGGTCTGACTTTCGGAATTAAACTGATGGAAAAAGGAGAAGATACCGCACAAAAAATATACCGGCAATGGGAAAATGAAGATCTGCAAAAAATGGCGACAGAAGAAGAAGTACACGAAGCCAAGCTTATTTCCCTCATCGATGAAGAAGGACTAAATTATATGAGTTCAGTTGTTTTGGGACTTAATGATGCCTTAGTGGAATTTACCGGGGCCTTAGCAGGTTACACTTTTGCTTTACAACATCCCCGATTAGTCGCTTTAACCGGAGGAATCACCGGAATTGCAGCTGCACTTTCCATGGCTGCTTCTGAATATTTGTCCACCCGGGCAGAAAAAGATAATAAAAACGCATTTAAAGCCTCCGTTTATACAGGTATTGCCTATATTATTACTGTCGCTGTACTGATCGCGCCTTTCGTATTGATGAATAATGTATACTGGGCTCTGGGAGTTTGCCTGAGCGGGGCTCTCGTTATAATCGCTGTCTTTAATTATTATTATTCAGTGGTTCGAAGCGAAAGCTTTAAAAGACGTTTCGGAGAAATGGCCTTAATCAGTCTGGGCATTGCCGCTATCAGTTTCGGAATCGGATATGCCCTACGCCTGATTACAGGCATAGAACTCTGAAACAGACTCAGTTTTTAGTTTATTTTTAACCCAAATGGCATACTTTTTGCAGAATAAAAACTTATTTTAATATTAATATATAGAATTTTAAACATTAAAGTTCAGGAAATTTTAGAGAAGCAAAGATTAAATCTAATTAAACAAAAAAACGAATATATGCGAAATTATCATATTTATATATTATTAGTGAGTCTGCTGTGCATAACTTCTTGCGAAAAAGTAGACAACCTGAGTGATGAAGCCTCTGTACTCTCATTTAAAATTACCCATGTCTCCGATGGAATTGAGATAGATAATAATAATATTACAATCACTCAAGACAGTAAAGGAAACACGATTTCAATACCTTTATTATTCGGACGAAAAAATTTTCCGTTAAAACTAACTGCCGATATTCAGTTTTCATCTACAACAGACGACATCATTAGTGTAGATGAAAACGCTTTGAATTTGAAAGAATTCACTTTTGAAGATGTTTATACCTCTTATAGTTTTTACATGATTTCAGAAAGCGGGAAGCCTCATTTGGCTACCGTTCAGCTCATTGACAATCCGAATGCTGAAATTCTTTCATTTACACCCGACTTACCCAAAGATAGTTATTCGGTAACGACTCGTGACAACAACATTTTAATTACATTGAAACAATCTCTTTCCTGGCCGATTGTGATCACTCCTGTAATCTCGAAAACAGCAACAGCCAGATATGTAGATTATAATGAAGGTGACTCCTTTACTTTCCAGTCTCCCGCTGACAATGAGAAACAGATTACATTACTGGCCGACAATGAAGACACCAAAACCTGGAACATAAAAATTGTACCTCCTATTGAAAATTGTGATTTTGAACGCTGGATCAAAGAAGGTACTAAAAATGTGAATATCGATCCAACTCCTGGAAAAGGGTTAGGATGGGCGACGGCAAACAATCAGTTTGTAGCAGGTACGACTCCAGTAGAACATAACGGCGGTAAAGCAGCTCAAATGACGACAGGCATCCAGGAATTGAGCGGCATCGGTATAGGGGACTTGATTACGGCAGGAACAATTTTCACAGGTTATTTCCAAATGAACTTGTCGGCTTTAAATGATCCTGCCAAGATGACTTATTTCGGAATTCCTTTTATCATGCGACCTGTTTCCATTTCCGTAGAGGCAAAATACACTCCTGGAAGTAAATTTCAACAATCTGTAAAAGGAGGAGACGGCAAATATAAATTGACAGACATTTCAGGAATAGATGAAGGCCGGATTTGGGTAAAACTGCTGTATTGGGGAGGAAAAGGCGACCTCGAATACCATGATAAGCCGGTGGACGGCCTGATCGAATTAGGAGCCGGAGAATTAATCTTTACGGGAGATGCCTCTTTCCGGAACTGGAGTAACCATATAATTCCCATCGAATACAACTCCACTTATAAATTTCTGGAACCGACTCATATTTCCATTGTCATGACCTCCAGTCGCCAGGGAGATTATTTCATTGGGGCTAAAGGAAGTACATTAACGGTAGATAATGTTACAATAAATTATTAATTACAAGAACATCCGCTATGAAAATCAAACTATATCTCTCAGTTCTATTTTTATGTTGTACGCTACTCGCTCTGGGCCGCTCCTCTAAAATCAGTAAAGACACTACTGACCCGCAGGAAGTTGAATATCGCTTTGCCCTGGGAGTACAACTCGGTACAGATATTGGGGGAGCTATTCCTTTCCCATTTAACAATATTCCCAAACCTTTCAATCCACGCCCGCAATTATCCCCATCCTTAGGGGTAAAATTAACCTTTCCGTTAGTGCGTCACTGGACATTAGGGACAGAACTCACTTATAAGAAAGTGGCTATCGATGCCGATGCACGTTTCAAAAACCAGCGTTTTAATGATGAAGACCGCGGAGTTGTAGCTCGTTTCACCGGGTCAGCCGAAATGGGAATGGATTTTACAATGCTTGAAATTCCTTTATACGCTAAATATACTTTCCGGAACGAAAAAGACAGAATTTTATTCGGGGGATATTTTGCATGGATGATAAACAGTAAATTTAATATCCAGGTAAATAAAGGGTACATGATGGATGACAACGGAGTTTATTCCGGCCCTATTGTAGACGAACCACTAAAAATTAATTTCAATGATATTCTGAGTAATTGGGATGCCGGTTTAGTTCTGGGATATGAAAGAAGATTATTAACCCGCATGGAAATTGGCCTGAGGGTAAGTTGTGGTTTAAAAGACATTTTTAAGCCGGATAATCAATATTTTGATTATAAAATGCTGAATATGCGAGGGACACTTGTCCTGAGTTATAATTTATTTAATATCAAACCGTCGGGATTAAATCCGTTCCGTCATAAAACCAAAGATTTTAACTATTAACGGGAAAAGAAGAAAAACACTTTTTCAGTGTCTGGCATACATTTTGCAATTTCTTACTATTTGAAAAATTCTTTAAATCAGCCGGATTTAAAGAAAGGGAAAACAATTTTAAAAATCAATTTTAATTAAAAACAACATGAAAAAAGGATTTATTTACCTATTGTTACTTGTTTTGGGAGTAGCTACTTTCGTAAGCTGTGACGATGACGACAATGACGGCTACAAAAGAATTACTGCCCAATACACCGCTGCGAATTTAAAACTGACACTCAACGGTAAAGAAATAAGCGGTAAAACTGTTAGCATTCAGGCTTTGAACGAAACCACAGCTAACCTGGTTTTAAAGAGCTTAATCCCCGGAGAGACGAATCTTTACATCAATGCTCTTCTCACCAATACCGGCGGAGATAACTATAGTCTGGAAGGGAAAAGTGAAACCACAGACCGCGTGATTACCGCAGAAGGAAATATTACGGAAGGGGTATTGACCCTGAATTGTACTTTTAAAGTCACTTCTAAAGTTGTAGGTAACTGGAAACTAATCGAACAACAGGAAAGTACGGATCCGAACGAACTTCTGGGGAAAGGCCCTTTGCATTTCAAAATCGCAACAGACATTGATTCCATAAGACTTCCGCTTATTCTTTCAGACGGATCTAAATTGTCGTTCGCTATAAAAGATAATATAGAGAAGCAGGAAGCAGGCTTCGTTAGTTTTACTAAAGCGATTTTCGCCATAATGGTTCCCAATTTTCTTTATAACATTGAGTTGCAGGAAGACGGGGATTTAACAGCTACTTATGCTGTAACAGATGAAAATATGAATCCGGTCGATACGGTTACTTTAGCAGAAGGCATAGCCCGGTATAATGTTAAAGACGGGAAAATTTACATTGCAATTGACGTAGATGAACTGCTGCCCAGAAGTGTCGCACAGGACCAACAGCCGGTAAACATCCTGACAATACTTTCAGAAGGCTTACCCCTTATTCTCGATTTGAATGGAGATAATATGTTAGCCTATGCCGACAAGACTATGATGGTACCGTTTATGGGTATGATGGATGTTGTAAAAGCATTGGTAAAAGATATGGAACCAATGGATATTGGTTTGGGCATTGTTACTGCAGAAGCTTTACAGACATTCCTGGACGAAGTGGTAACTTTAGTGACAACATCCGAAACAATTGAGATTGGATTAAATCTGGGGAAAAATGCAAATCCTCAGCTAACCTCTCCCATACAAGGCTTTGATTGGAAAAGTGCTCTGAAGTCTTTCAACAAATAATTGAATTACAATTTTCATAAAAAGCCGTCTAAAAATTTTTGGACGGTTTTTTATTTTTACGGAATATTTCTTATGGAGAATATTCCCTGTTCTTCAAAGAAGTTTTAAGCCTTTACATTTCACCTTTTCTTTTTCCTTTATATCTTTGTGCCTCAAAATGAAATCATAAAAAAATCAAATCATGGAATATAACTTCAAAGAAGTCGAAAAAAAATGGCAAAACTATTGGAAAGAACATAAAACATACCAAGTAGAAATAGATCCGGATAAACCGAAATACTATGTACTGGATATGTTCCCTTATCCTTCAGGAGCCGGACTGCATGTCGGCCATCCATTGGGATATATCGCTTCTGATATATATTCCCGTTACAAACGCTTGAAAGGGTTTAACGTCCTGCATCCAATGGGATACGACGCTTACGGATTACCTGCAGAACAATACGCCATACAGACCGGGCAACATCCAGCCCTCACAACGGAAAAAAATATCAACCGTTATCGGGAACAACTGGATAAAATCGGTTTTTCCTTTGATT
>JAEXFF010000149.1 GCA_023400335.1 Bacteroidota bacterium | reverse complement strand
AATCATAGTTATTACGGGTATAATAATCCATGGTGAAATTAATCCGGTTGTCCAGAAATCCGAGGTCTATTCCTAAATTTAACTCGTGTTTTTTTTCGTATGTCAATTCACTATTTTCCAGTGAGCTGATTTGAATACCGGATTCTTTTACTGTAGAAGAAGGCCGGAAAGGGCTATAACTGGTGTAAATTGCCCGGGAATTACTGACAAAAGCCGGTCCCCGGTCTGCTGTAAGGCTATAGGAAGCCCGTAGAGTCAGGTGGGAAAGAGCCGGTTGCAGGGATTCAAAAAAAGATTCTTCATGCATATTCCAGGCTAAAGCCGTATTCCAGGTAGGTAACCAGCGGGAACTTTTGGATTTTCCCAATTTATTGGATCCCTCGTAACGTAAGGTACCGTTGAGGGTGTACTTTCCCCGGAAAGAATAGGTTGCTGTACCGAAAAATGCAACATTTCTGGCTGTTGTTGTGGAATTATCGTAATATTGACCGTTTTCTTCTGCCAATTGCTTAAACGCGTTATAGTCGAAAAACGGATTTCCTCCCATTTCATACTGATATCCCAATCCGTTGAACCAGGTTGTCTGGCGTTCAATCGAGCTGGTCTCCATACCGCCGAAAAAGTTTACAATATGCGTTTCTCTGAAAATCTTATTGTAACTCAGCGAAGCCCGGAAATCAACTCCAAACATTTTGTAATTGGTCCGTTTGTAAATACCTCCTTTCGGTAATATGCTGATAGGTAAGCTATACACAATGTCCGGATCTTTGTAAAGAAAAGGATTGGCGTCCCGGATCGTGGCATCGGCCATAGACCGGTAAGCTAAAGCCTGGTTGGATTCATCCCTGATATTGTGCTCTTGGGAGGAATTTTGATATTTTACAGCTCCCAATACCTTTACTTCCAGGCCGCTTATAATTTTCCATTTTATTTCTCCCTGAAATTTTAAATCAACCATATTGAGATCAATATAATTGTTATCCAATTCGTTCAATATATTGAAAGGAGCATAATTGCGGGTATAATAGACATAGCCTTTTTCATCCTTTGCAGCTAAAGCACGGGAGGTATTCAGTGCGTAACTATAGGGATTAATATCGAAATCCCGTTTTACTTCTCCGCTTACTACATCTACCTGCTGGCTCAGCGTTCCCGGCGCTTTTTGTTTCCGGTAAGAACCATTCGATATTAAGTTAACGGACAGGTTCGGTAAAATATTAAAAGAAGCATTTACATTGGCTGTATATCTGTTTACAGAACTGGCTTTTGACCATCCCGGATCGTGATAAAGGCTGAGGGAGGTATAATATTGGGCTTTCTCAGTACCGGAACTCAGACTAATGGAGTGATTTTGGGCCAGGGAGTTTTTGAATAATTCTTTAAACCAGTTGGTATTTCTCCTTTCAGCTTCTCCCAGATATTGGTAACGGGCTTCCGGAGTGTTGGGTAATTCCCAGCTGCCCGACACCGGATCGTAGGTATTGATTAGCTGGTACATTTTGCCGTATACGCCGCTTTCTGAAGCTCTGTAAGTTTTTGCAAAACCCAGCCATCCTTTTTCTTCCATTTCTTTATATACCCTCATTTGATCCTGGGAATTCATGATATTAAAGGTGGTATAGCTCGGTACAAGTCTGACAGTAAATTCTCCCGAATAATTAATATGGCTTGTGCCGGCCTTTCCTTTTTTGGTGGTAATGACGATAACGCCGGCCATGGCTCTGGCTCCATAAATAGATGTAGCGGAACCATCCTTCAAGATTTGGAAACTTTCGATATCGTCGGAACTTAAACCGGCAATAGCAGAACTGATTAAAGTGACTGCATCTCCGGAGGATAGATCGTCGGCCCCCAGTTCCACCACATCTTCCATGACAACTCCGTCAACCACCCAGAGCGGACGGCTGCTCCCGTAAATGGAGGTCGCTCCCCTGACCCGGATTTTCGGAGCCGTACCGAAAGTCCCGGATACATTTTGTACGGTTACGCCGGCTGAACGGCCTTCCAAAGCCCGGCTCACATCGGGCATACCTTGTACAATAACCTCTCCGGCATTCAATTGGTCCGTTGCTCCCGTGAAAAGCCTTTTGTCCAGCTGGGCCATACCGGTTACAACGACTTCTTCCAGCGTTTCATTATCCGATTTGAGAACAACGTTCACTACATCCTTGTCTCCGATCCGTATAATTTGTTCTTTCATTCCGACAAATGAGAATTTTAAGGAACTTCCCGGTTTCACTTTTAAACTGTATTTCCCGTCTAAATCAGTGGAAGTTCCGGTGGTCGTCTGCAGAATCATAATAGTTACTCCGGGCAAAGGTTCTCCTTTTTCATCGGTTACCTGGCCGGTAACGGTGCGTTCTTTCGGTTGTGTTTGCTGCGGGGTGGGAGGGGCAGGACGAATAACCACATAATTGTTCACAATTTCTGCCTGCAGCTGTGTGCCTTCTAAAATAATCTGATACAATTCCTTTACGGTGAAGTCTTTTTTCTGTAAACGGACGACACGGTGCATGTCCAGTTCGTTATTACTGAAAAAAGTAAGTAAGCCTACCTGTTTTTCTACTTCATTGAAAATGGCCTGCAAGGTATGTTCCTGTGCCTGAAGGTGTACGACCTGAGCAGAAACATTTGCGGATACCTGAAAAGTCAGGCCTACGGTCATAAGGAACATGAGTTGTGACACATGCAACACTTTTCCGGAAATTTTCCCGGAAAGAGCCTTTAGCTTTCGGATTTTTTCCATACATTTGTTTTTGAAATTAATACTATTATGCCTGTTTACCAGACAGACATGATTTACTAATAAAATGGGGAGTGTTAGCGCACTCCTTGTTTTTTGGTTATAGTTATTTCTTTGTCTTTGATTTCAAATTTGATGTTCTTACTGGTGGATTCAATCAAATAAAGTAAGTCGTTCAGGTTGGCATTTTTTTCGACTGCCCCTGTAAAACGGTATTTTTTACTTTCTTCGTTTTGAAATATAAAATCTACATTATACCAACGTTTGAGTTTTAAAACGATTTCTTCTATTGTCATATTCTGGAAACGGAATAAATTGTCCTTCCAGGAGGTGTACAGGCCGGTATCTACTTGTTTGATTTTTACTGTACTATCCTTAGGGATTGAAGTCAGTTGTTCTCCGGGACGAAGCGGATAATTTTTCTGACCTATTTTTACTTTTACAGCCCCTTTTACTAAAGTGACCTGTTCAGAAGTTTCATCTTTATAACAACATACATTAAAGGCCGTTCCTAATACGCGGATCGCCGAGTTTTTTGTTTTTACAATAAAGGGTTTACCGTCGTGTTTTACTTCAAAATAAGCTTCTCCGCTTAATTCTACGATCCGTTCCGCTCCGTAAAAATGATCGGGAAAGGAGAGACGGCTATCCGAATTTACCCATATTTGGGTCCCGTCGCTAAGTATAACATTATATTCCCCGCCTATAGGAACATATATCCGGTTGGGTTTTTCCGTTATTTTACAGGAATCTTTGGTAGAATGAAAGGCAATCGTATTGGAAGTATTAACTCCGATAATTTCCCCTTTGGTATTCCGGATTTGTTGATTGGCCGTTTGCTGCAATATAATTTTCTCTCCGCTGGATAATTCCAGAACCGCTTTCGTAGAACCCGGTTTTACCGTTTCTGTTGTTGTCGTCAGAGTTAACGCGGGGATATTTTTTTCTTTCGGATGCAAGCGACTTAATAACAATCCTCCTACAAGTAAGGGAACGAGTAAGCCGGCAGCAATACTATAACGGTAGATGGGGTTTCTTTTCCAACCCGGCTGTTTGCTGGTACGTGAATCTATTGCCCGCCAGGCTTTTTCAGTCCGTATACGGGTGAAATAGGCAGCCTGAGCGACTTTTTTAAATGTTTCTTCCAGCTGTTTTATTTCCTGATGGTGCTCAGGATGAGCATCCAGCCAGTTTTGTAAGTGTTTCTGTCCGTCAGTATCCAATTGTCCTTTTAAGGAACTTACTAATAAGCAAATGATATGAGGAGGAATTTTCTCCATTTCTGTTTTTTTCTTCTATGACAGGAGAAAAACAAAAATGGGTGACAATTTTTTGCTCTTTTTTATAAAATTTTTGCAATGTAGAGTAAAAAAAGATACGTTTTTTTATTCAAATTGTTTTTTAAGGTGATCATTGCCCGGGCAATCGTCGTTTTTACCGTATTTATGGAGATATTTAATTCTTCCGCTACTTCCTTGTATTTTTTATTTTTAAACAGAACAGCTATAAAAATTTCCTGAGTTCTGGGAGGTAATTTGCGGATTTCCCGGTAAATTTCTTCTAATTTTTGATTCCATTCCGTATCGTCTAACATTTCTTCTTCCGCCAGTTCAGCGTATGCAGGCACACTCTTTATCCGCCAGTTTTCATTTTTTTCTAAAGCGTTCAGACAATGATTGTGGACGGCCTGATATAAATAGGAACGCAAATGCTGATCTACTGCAATAAAGCTTTTCTTTTCCCAAAATTTGATAAAAACTTCCTGAACCATGTCTTCAGCTATATCTTGGCGGCGGACGAATTTTAAAGCATAAAGGACTAAAGGCCTATAATACTTCTTAAAGAGTAATTGCAAGCCTTTTTTCTCTCCTTTTTTTAATAAATTCAATATATAAGCCGCCTCGTTCATGAATTTTTTATACCTTTATTTGCAAAAGTAATATATTTTTAATACTTTTATCTTAAATTGTATTTTTATATTCAAATAAAATTCATAAATATTCAAAATAGAGGGCAGGGTTAAATCGAATTTCTTAGGGTAATCAATTGATATCTAAATTATTATTTGTTTTGTCTTTTCTTTTTGTAAATGCATATAAAGTAAAATAGCCTTTTGAAAATAGTAAAAATGATTTATTTTTTTATCCTTCCTCCTTTTATCCATCTTTTTTTGTAATAAATTTCGTCCATTTGGCTTAGTCGGACCCCGCTGGCTGTTGTAGCGTGAATAAACGTATTTTCTTTTAAATAAATACCGACATGACTGACGGATTTGCGTTTGGCAGTTGTATTAAAGAATACCAGATCGCCCGGTTTTAACTTTTTCCGGGAGATTTTCCGGCAATTTTTTTTATACATGCCTGTTACGGTTCTCTCTAATGGAATTTGGTATACGTTCAGATAAATATTGCAGACCAGACCGGAGCAATCTACTCCTTTCCGGCTATTCCCTCCATAACGATAAGGTATTCCTAACCAGGAAGAAGCTTCCTGATATAATTTCAAATTGTCTTTGGGTGAAATTTGAAATCCTAATTTCTCCGATAAACGGAAAGCCGTTTGGTGTTTTTCTGCTAATTTTTTTTGAGTGTTGCATGAACTTACCGAAACGGTACAAAACAAGAGTAAAATATAAAAACGTATTTTATGCATGAACCGAAAGGATTAGACTGGGACAAATATAAAAAGTTGAAATGGGTAAAAAAAATTCTAAATCCTAATAACTGTAAAACATTCGGCAAGATAGAAGTATTCTTCTTCCATTGCCCTTATTTAGGTGGAATCAGACATAAGTCCTCCCGGGACTTTTGCATGCTTGTATCTCCTGTCTTTAGTCAAGAGTAAAAATATAAAAACGTAAAAACGTTAAAAGATTACAAATGCTTTTGTTTTATCAAAAATTTTTTGATTTCTCCCCTCTTTTCTCTTTTCAACACTTGAACATTTAAACATTTAACCGGATTTACATCTAAAATTTTACTAATTTTGATTGTTGAATAATTTTGAAAAAACTGCTATGAATTGGAAAGAAGTTTTAGCGTCCTATCCTGAAAATGAGGATATGGTGTTATTATACGAAGAATGGGGTGAAACGCCTTATTTAAAAGAATTATTTGCCTTATTGACGGATTATCAGCCGGAATGGAATAAGGAAAAAGAATTAGGGAATTGGGCGGCGGAATTTATCCTGGATTTGTTGGAAGAAGCGGAAAATGAAATAGAGGAAATGGACCCGCAGAGGCGGATAAATCATTTTAGAGAAATGATAGAAGAGCGGTATGAAGACTTTAGGAATAGCCATCAGTTTGTGCGGGTTAATAATGTTGCCATACAAGCGGAGACGGGGCAGCATCCTTGTGAGGATATTCGGAAATATATAGAAGAGGAAGGAGAAAAAATAGGTTTTCCTGTTTTAATTTAACGACTCATTTTTTTTAACCAAAAAGTTAAAGCGACTGGGAATGCCGGTTTCAAAATTCAGTTTTTCTCCGGTCAGAGGATGAATAAAACAGAGCTTGAACGCATGAAGGGCGAGGCGGTTGAGGGGATTATAACGGGCTCCGTATTTTTTGTCTCCTGTAATGGGGCAACCTTGGGCTTGCATATGAACACGGATCTGATTTTTCCGTCCGGTTTCTAATTCCAGTTGTACCAGTGAATAACGGAGATTCCTTTTTATTACCTTGTAGTGGGTGATAGAGAGTTTACCTTCTTTTTTAGTAGAAGTATGTACAAAGAAAGCACTGTTTTCACTGATATAAGAACGGATCGTACCTTCATTTTGAGGAAGATTTCCTTCCACTACGGCGATATATTTACGTTCTATTATAGCATTTTCCCAATTGTTTTGTAGTTTTTCCTGTACTTCCTGATTTTTAGCAAACATCATCAATCCGGAGGTGTCTCTATCGAGGCGGTGGAGAATAAAAATGCGGCTGTGCGGATCGTTTTGTTTGACGTAATTACTGAGTATATGATAGGCTGTCTTTTCCCGTATGTGTTCTGTAGCCATGGATAATAAACCTGCTGCTTTTTCAACTACGAGTAAAGAAGCGTCTTCGTAAACGATTTTTAATTGGGAATGATAAAAAGGTTTGTGATTTTTGTCAAAACCGATGGTAATTTTATCTCCTTTCTGTAACAAAGTGTCGAATTGAGTGGTTACCCGTCCGTTCACTGCCACCTGCCGGTGGCTCAACAAAGATTTTACACTTGTTTTACTCTGTTGATGGAGGGAGGTAAAAAGAAAATTCAATAAAGTATTTTCTTCTGAAACTTCCAGAATCTTTGTCTTGGGGGCCGGATGGGAGCAAGGAGAAAAATTTGTTTTCATTTTCAAATACTGGACATAATTAAAATGTCCGGACATCTCCTTTTTTTCCTGGATGTATATTTCACCTCTTTCTGAAGCCAGTGTTGTGAATTAAACTTCAGTCAACGGAACGGATGATTCAGGAATCAGCGAAATGCCAGACGGTGATCCGTCTGGCATTAATCGGATAAAGCAGATGTTATGGACATCTTTTATTTATCAAGCTTCTATTTCAACCAACTTAGCACCAGCTTGAACCGGATTACCTTCTTTTACAAAGATGCGTTTTACTTTTCCGGCATAATCGGTCGCAATATTGTTTTCCATTTTCATGGCTTCCAGGATAATGACGGATTGGCC